>JAGCWQ010000085.1 GCA_017961765.1 Paludibacteraceae bacterium
GCTCCTTCTTAGTCCCTTCGTCTACCGCCGACACTGTTATTATGCCGTTTGCGTCAATGTCGAATGACACCTCAATCTTGACAGTGCCTCTCTTTGCCGGTATCAACCCATCAAGCGTAAACAGTCCAATGCTCTTATTCTGCGACGCCATTGGTCTCTCACCTTGCAAGACGTTAATCGTCACGGCCGGCTGGTTATCCTCCGCCGTCGAGAAAATCTGTGAACGTCGGCACGGTATTGTAGTGTTCGCCTCCACGATAGTAGTCATTACGCCACCAAGCGTCTCGATCCCAAGTGTCAACGGGGTCACATCAAGCAATAGTATGTCGTTTGCCCCTTCTCCACCTACGATTATGTTCGCCTGTATGGCGGCGCCAAGGCTGACAGCCTCGTCTGGGTTAACGCTCTTGTTCAATGGTACACCAAACCTTTTGGACAATGCGTCCTGGAACTCCGTCGACCGTGACTGACCGCCGACCAACAAGATGCAATCCAGCTCCTTTGGATCATCAATCTTCGCCTTTTTAAGAGCCTCAACGCCACACTCAACCGCACGTTTGACGAGTTCATTTGTCAAATGCGCGTATGACGCTTTACTCAATGTCAAGACACAATGCAAAGGAACGTTATCCTTCACGGTGATGTAAGGGAGGTTGATTTCAGTCGATTGTGATGTTGTTAACTCAATCTTAGCCTTTTCTGCGGCCTCCAATATACGTTGTAGCGTTTGTGCCGAATCTTTAACTGAACGTAAGTCGACCCCTTCGTTCATATTGAACGTGTTAATTATCCAGTCGGCTATTGCGTTATCGAAATCACTACCGCCGAGGAACACGTCACCATGTGATGCCAATACCTCGACCATGCCGTCAGACAGCTCACAGACAGAGAAGTCACACGTGCCACCTCCCAAGTCCGCTACCATCACCTTCTTGTCGCCGTTTTTCGTGTCGATGTTTGACGCGAGTATGGCAGCGGTAGGCTCATTGATTATACGCAAGACATTCAGGCCACACATCTCGCCCGCAAGTTTAGTGGCCTCACGCGCAGAGTTGTCAAACCACGCAGGTACGGTAATGACGGCATCCTTGACAGTCTCGCCCACATAATCCTCCGCCGTCTTTTTCATTTTGTTAACGATGTATGAGGATATCTCTTCCGGACTGTAGTACCTACCATCAATGTTGACGCGCGGTTTGCCGTCAACGTTAACGACATCGTAGGAAACATGGCTCATGACATTACTGCATTGTGAGTAAGTGACACCCATGAACCTTTTGATGAGTGAGACTGTCGTCTTTGGGTTGACAACCCTCTGCCTATTGGCCGAGGAACCAACCTTTATGTCACCATCCTTAAGACTCACGACAGATGGAGTCGTGCGTCCGCCCTCAGAATTGACGACTATCTCCGGTTTACCGTTCTCAATCACCGATACGGCAGACGTGGACGTACCCAAGTCAATACCAATCACCCTTCCCATTAATTGACTGCCTCCATAATCCTATTCAACTTCCTTTCGAGTTCATTGTATCTCTCATGCAACTCATTGTAATCCTTTACGGCATTCTCAAGACGTTGCTTGTAGATATCAATCTCGGCAGGTCCCGAATCGTGTTTCTCATCGCTAACGACTTTAGCCTTAAACGAAAGCCTCATGATTTTCTTATCGTCATCGTACTCGGCTGTAAAAGTATCGATGGCGGCATCTTCAGGGATTTCTAACTTAAGGCTGCAATACCTCGTACATGCAGCGATATGACCTGTCTTTTCGAATGAGCAACCAACAAATACCTTAATGCTACGGTTCTTCTCGTCTAGATTATACGATATACTGTCAGTCGCATCGTCATACTCAATGTCAAGATCATAACGTTCACCGTCGTCACTCTTGACGAAATCATACGATTTCGTCGGGATATATGCCCCAAAGGTAGATCTCATAAAATTCTCCACGGCTTCCCCAAAATCAAAAAAACTACTGTTGTTAAACATACACAATATATTTAATTCCTTATTCGTAAAATGTAATGCACAAATCATACCAACCCAAAGATATATGACATTTTGTCAGTCTTTCCAATAGCAATAGACACAAGAATTCTGACATCTCTCAGGTTTACCTGTATACAGGCTCTTCTTGTTTGCTGGGCATTTGCAGTTCTCCCTCTGTCCTGCGCTTCCAACCAACTTTATGGTGTCGCCAAGACCGAGTATGTCAATGTCCTTTTGCGATAGGCACGGTATGCTGTCTATTCCGGGTTCTCCGCATGCCTCTACCTCGAAGCCATATTGTTCCCCGTACTTCAGCAACCTGTCCCTTATCTCAAGCCTCGTCTCCAACGGAGCATGGAACGTCTTAAACGGCAAAGGGAAACCAAGCGACTCAAACCTGTCCATGACATGTGGGTACATGTCCAATATCGAGAACCTGAGCCTCTTAATACCGCTATCCCCGAATGCTGACATTACTCTCTCCACGTTTGCCCATCCTCTTTCTGTCGGTATTATAGGGTCAACCCTCAACACGACATTCTCAATAGGGAAGCCCTTTGCCGTCAATGTTATGAATTTCGCCAACGTCTGTTCGACCGTTGGGGTGAACGGCTCTACCTTCGTCCCTCCCATACCGGTGACTGTAAGATGCAGAATGCACTTGTCCTTATTCTCGATAAGCTTGTCTATTAGGGGGTTGGTCAAGCGCTTCGTTATTATGATATTCCCCGGATATAAGTTGGAGAATATATCGTCAATGTGAAATGACGGGTCGGTGTTCTCGACCACCCCTATACACTGTGTCCTAGGCAGTTTTGGCATATATACCTACATTATAATGTACTTACTTTATATTTCAATCTTCCAGACTTCTCACCTCATAAATCGTCAGTAGCGGGTTTCCATTCAAGCCCTTCACGAACCTGTCATAAAACGACATCTCCCATTCGGCATCGTCGTCCTTGTAGGTGATTTCCGTGTACGAATCCTCCGTTGCGACGCCATAGCAACAGAATGAACATGACCTAATGGCGTATTCATCCTTATTCCCAAAATTGAGGAAATACCTTGGACTCATCTGCGCCTTTATCTTTCTTTCTCTCTCATCCACTGGTTCGTCACCATCAACAACGACCTCCCACGCCCTGCGATATACGTCAAGGCTAGGACCATATAGGTGGTTACGTTCCCAACATATATCGTCGAGCCGTGCCGAATACGACTTACTCCCATCATTCAACCACATAGGATTAGAGAATTGCCCCTCTTCCCCAAACTTCGTGAGACGGTTCTGATAGCATCTCTCGCATTTATAATGGGCGTTTGGGTTCTCCGTCGTATAAGCGTCGCCTGTCTCCACGTCATAATAGCAGCCTTCCGTCTTATGAAGATAATAAACAAAATCATCCATTCCCAAAATGGTATGGTATTCTGACTTATACGTCTCAATCTGTGACACGGAAAGCTCCAATATGTCCCTATTGTCAAGTATGTTCTCCAACACAGAGAGATGCCTTTGCCTTTCACTGGCTGCATCCGAACGACGGAGTTTCAGATGGCTCTCAACCTCAGTATCAGCCGAGTATTTTTTGGCTATCGTTTCCGGGTCGTCACCGATGACCAATACCGTCCTTATGACACTTCTATTCATCATCGCCAATGAATCTCTCAATATTGTCGGCAATAAATTCGGCTTTATGGGCAAGTATCGTCCCAACAAATGATTCGTCAAATTCACCGCCAAAGGCTGATTCAAGTTTCGCTAATGGACGTTCCTTCGCACGTCTCCTGGCAATGTTCAATCCAAGGCTGTATTCGTATCTATCGCCCGGATGACAAATCGCATAACCAACGTTCAAAGTCTTCCTCTTTACGGTCAACGGAACAATCCCGTTATCACCAATGTCGAGCGCCTTGTATTTTGCAATGCCTACAAGCCCGACAATACATATGATTCGCCCATCTTCGAGAATTGATTCGTATGTATACTCCTTAACGGAAGACCTCTGACTTGGACTGCCCGTACCCTTGACCACGGACAGTTCCTTACGTCCGAATGCCCTATAGTTTTCAAAACCATCGCCGAACTTGACGATATACTCGACCTTGACGCGATTTCCCTCAAGCCGTATTGTCTCCTTGGTGACGACTGTCCCGATTTCACCACTCTCCTTGACCAATACACGGTCATTTACCTTAATTCTTGACATAATGTTTAATGTTTTTAATACTATACTATCATTTCTCTTTCCGCTTTCATGTCCGATGCGTATTTCAAGAACTTCTCACCGGCGGTCTTGTGTTTAAAATACTCATATACTTCTTCCAACGTCCAGAAAGCATATTTCGTGTCAATCCCGACATCAAGTCTCAAATCCGTCGAATCGTCGTTGTAATCGTTCAACCTGGCGTGACAATGCCCATGCAGTTGGCAACACCCAAAATGCTTCGACGGCCATGTCACCATGGGGTAATGACACATAAAAACCATGAAGTCCTCGTCGAGGAAGTCATAGACGCTCTTCTTGAACGTCACCATCTTCATCTGCGTTATCTGCACGAAGTAATTTGACAAATCATACGGCCAGTCATCCCCCTTGACAGTCTGCTCACGGTATTCGTAAGCCATGTCCTCGTGGTCAGACGACTTGTCATGGTTGCCAAGCACCAAATATTTCTTGCCGTGCAGTTTCGAGAGCAACCTTCTCACATGGTCAGATGAACCCCAAGCGAAATCGCCGAGTACATACACTATATCGTTCTTGCCGACCGTGGAGTTCCACATGTCAAGCACCCATTTGTCATGAGCGTCGACATCGTCTATGTCGTAGCCGCCAACTTCCGCCCGTTCAGGGCAATGCTTCAAAATGTTCTTATGATGGAAGTGGGTGTCTGCAATAAAAAAGACTTTTTGTGCCATA
>JAGCWQ010000009.1 GCA_017961765.1 Paludibacteraceae bacterium
AAAAATATTAAATATGTCAATTTTAAAGGAAGAACACCGTGCGGCAGCGCGGGCTGTCGCTTTTTGCTCTACCCGATAGATTTTCTTGCCAAATTTACAGACTCTTGCTTGTTCCCGCAAGCGTCTCATAGTAAAATCCACCAAATTTATGAGAAAAGTTAAATGAAATTTCCGTGGGAACCTTATCTAAAAAATAGGGCATTTGGAAGAATAATATGTACAAATTAACTATATTTGCAATCAATTTGGATTTGAGTCCTTTTCTTGGTTTTGTGTGAGACAAGGCAAGAAAGAGATACGGTGAGAATCGAAAATCACCGAATGGATAACAAATATATCGGTCTGCGAACCATATAGACAAGGCTCTCCGTAGATGTTTTGGGACTTGCCTCTATACTTAATGAACTGGCTGGATACGGTTATAGGATCGATAAGAATACTAAGGAATACAAAATACTAAGGACATAGATATGAACTTATTACAAGAGAAACTGGCGAAATATGACGAGCCTCAGAGAGCAAAAGCTGCAGGTATCTATCCATATTTCAGAGCGATTGAGAGCGATCAAGACACAGAGGTTCTCATCAATGGGAAAAAGGTTTTGATGTTTGGATCCAACAGTTACTTGGGTTTGACCAACCATCCTAAGATCAAAGAAGCTTCCATCGAAGCCATCAAAAAGTACGGTACGGGTTGTGCCGGTTCCCGTTTCTTGAACGGAACTTTGGATCTCCATATCGAGTTAGAGAAGAAATTAGCTAAACTAATAGGAAAAGAGGAGGCGTTGGTTTATTCAACGGGCTTCAATGTCAATTTGGGTGTCGTTTCCGCATTGACGGGTAGGGAAGATTATCTCATCTTCGACGAGTTGGACCATGCTTCCATTATGGCAGGAAAGCAACTTTCGTTCTCCAAGACCATGAAATTCAAACACAACGACATGGCATCCTTGGAAAAGTGTTTGCAGAAATGCGAGCCTGACAAGGTGAAATTGATCGTGGTGGACGGTGTGTTCAGTATGGAAGGCGACATTGCCAAATTGCCGGAGATTGTTGCCCTCGCTAAGAAATATAACGCAAGTGTCTATGTGGATGAAGCTCACGGTATCGGTGTCCTTGGTGACCACGGTCGTGGTGTCTGCAACCATTTCGGCGTTACGAACGACGTGGATGTCATCATGGGTACGTTCAGTAAGTCATTCGCATCTATCGGTGGATTTGTGGCATCCAACAAGGAGGTCATCAACTGGTTGAGACATAATTCAAGGCCTTATATCTTCAGTGCCAGTGCCACTCCTGCAGCTGTCGCAGCTGTTATCGCGGCGATCGACATCATGTTGAGCGAGCCTGAGCGCATCCAACATTTGTGGGATGTGACGCATCTTGCCCTCGACGGTTTCCGTTCCATGGGCTTCGAAATCGGTCATACGGAGACGCCAATCATTCCGTTGTTCATCCGTGACAATCAAAAGACATTCCTTTTGACGACCATGTTGTTCGAAGAGGGCGTTTTCATCAATCCTGTTGTCAGTCCTGCCGTTCCACCTGAAGATACGTTGGTTCGTTTCTCTTTGATGGCTACCCATACAAAGGAACAAGTGGAAATCGCATTGGAGAAAATTGGAAAGTGCGCAAGAAAACTCGGAATTATCAAATAAGGATATTTCCTTTGAAATAGGAGAGGAGAGGCTGGATACCACAGTCTCTCCTTTTGTTTTTTCCCTAAAACGATGATTTTTTAGAAGTCACCTTAACTTCAAGGAGTCTCAAGTGCCGACTTTTTTGTATTTTTGTCCAAACGAAAAATGGCTGTTTGCCAACTCAAAAACAAATCATGATTGCCAACTCGCAGATTGATACGGACAATGCAGAATTCCAGAGTGCGCTGAACATCGTGAAGCACACCAATAACTCGTTGTTCCTGACGGGAAAGGCGGGTACGGGTAAGTCCACCTTCCTAAGGTATATCTGCGAAAAGGTGAACAAGCGTCATGTCGTCTTGGCTCCTACGGGGGTGGCGGCCATCAATGCTGGTGGCGTTACTATCCACTCCTTTTTTAAGATGCCATTCCGTCCGATGATGCCAGACGATCCTGATTTGAGTTTGAAAAACAACCGCATCTTTGAGTTCCTCAAATATACGAAAGAGAAGAAAAAACTCATCGAGAAGGCGGAACTGATCATCATCGACGAGATCTCTATGGTGAGGGCCGACATGATTGATTTCATGGACAAGGTCTTGCGTATCTTCTCCCATAATATGCGACAACCTTTTGGAGGAAAGCAGATGCTCTTCGTCGGCGACATGTATCAGCTGGAGCCGGTCGTTCCGTCCGACCAAAAACAGATTCTTTCCAGGTTCTACTCCAATCCCTATTTTTTCTCCGCCAATGTCTTTCGGGAGATGCCTTTGGTGACGATTGAGTTGCAGCATGTCTATCGGCAGAGCGATGCTCATTTCGTGCGCCTCCTCGACCATATACGGGTCAACAACGTCACGGCTGCCGACTTGAACGCCTTGAACAACGAGTGCCGCATGGACAAATTCTCTTCCAACGAGGATTTTGTCATCACTTTGGCGACCAAGCGTGACACGGTGGATTTCATCAACGAGAGCAAGTTGGCCTCCCTTCCTGGCGATTCGTTCAAGTATAACGGAGTCATTACGGGTGAGTTTCCTGAGTCGGCACTTCCGACGCAACGCATATTGGAGCTGAAGGAGAATGCTCAAGTGCTTTTTGTCAAGAACGATAGGGAAAAACGTTGGTACAACGGCTCCATCGGCAAAATCTCCCATATTGATGAGGAGAACCGAATCTATGTGATGTTGGAGGACGGTAACGAATGCCTGGTGGAGATGGAGGGCTGGGATAACATCCGATACTATTACGACGAGGCGGAAAACAAGATCAAGGAGGAAGTATTGGGCACGTTTACTCAGTATCCTTTGCGTTTGGCTTGGGCGATTACTGTCCACAAGAGCCAGGGACTGACCTTTGAGAAGGTGATTGTCGATTTGACAGGTGGCGTCTTTGCCGCAGGGCAGACCTATGTGGCGCTGAGCCGTTGTAAGTCACTGAATGGCTTGATGTTGAAGCGTCAGGTGAACCAATCCGATGTCTTCGTGAGTCGGGATGTGGTGGAGTTCGCCAAACAATATAACAATCGGTTGCTGATTGACAAGGTGATGAAGCAGGCGAAGGCGGACATCCTTTATGCCGAAGCCAACAAGCTTTTCGACGAGCGTGATTTTGACGGTATGATGGAGGCCTTTTTCCAAGCCATCCATTCCCGTTATGACATTGAAACCCCGTTGGCAAAACGTTATATCCGCAAGAAATTGGGGGTCATCCGACAGTTGGAGAAGGAGAATCAGGCTTTGCGTGATAGGATGGCTGCCCAACGTGCAAAGTTTGCCGACATGTCTGACGAATACTATCTGATGGGGAACGAGTGCCTGCTGAAGTTGAAGGATTCGAAGGCGGCTTTGGCCAACTACGACAAGGCTCTCTTCTTGAACCCGACCCATGTCAATGCGTGGGTGCGCAAGGGAGTGACACTCTACGATATGGGCGATTATTTAGAGGCGGAAAAGTCTTTGAATCAAGCTGTTCAACTTAGTCCGTTGCTCTTCAAGGCTCTCTATAACCGAGGAAAGAACCGTTTGTCGTTGATGAACTATGAGGGGGCGTTGTCCGATTTATTGAAGGCAGTCTCCCTGAAGCCCGACCATCGGATGGCGAATGAGTATTTGGGTGATGCCTACTCTAAACTGGGCGATATGCAGATGGCGATGAAGTATTGGAACATTGCCAGAGGCGATGGAGAGGAGGAATGAGGAGATTTTACTATTTGCGAAAACATAAGTCTCTATTCTGTTTTAGCTATTTGACTAGGAAAAAAGAAATAAAAGAATAACGTGTGCCGTGATTTGGCACAGTGATTCCTTTCCTTTGCAACGTGAAACCAATAAAGTGGTTTGTGAAGAGAGAAGATTTGTTACATTTTGTTAGGCAAGGAGAAGAAAATACGATGCTTTTTTTAGTGGCGTGATTCAGGCTTTTTATTCATCAAATTTCGTATCTTTGCATCTATTATGAATAGGTAAATATGGCAAAAAAAGATAAAGATAAAACAAAAGAAGAGAAGACCGAGAAGGTGAAAAAGCCGAACCGGTTGGTACGTTTTTTTAAGGATGACAGGACTCGCATCTGTGCGGGTTTGTTCATCGTTATCGGCTGTCTCTATTTCTTCTTGGCGTTCATCTCTTTCTTTTTTACGGGGGCTGAGGACCAAAGCATTCTGCAGTCTGCCGATCCGGGAACAACGCTTGACCTTAGAAGCAATATCAAGAACTGGACGGGCTATAGGGGAGCTTATCTCGCCGATTTTTTCATCAACCACACGTTCGGTGTCTCTTGTTTCTTCCCTTTGTTTTTTGTCTCTATTATAGGAATTAGAGGATTGGGAATTAAGAAGTTGCCAGTGTTCCGCACCTTTGTGCTTTGCTCGTTTGCCTTGTTCTGGGTGTCGTTGTTTTTTGGATTTTTCTTTATCCCTGCATACGAATCCTCGTTTCTCTATTTAGGAGGCGATCATGGCTATTATTTGAGTAAATGGTTGGAGGCTCAGATTGGCTGGGTCGGAACTTTCTTGTTCTTGGGTATCACGTTGTTGGCGTTCATGATCATGGAGTTCTCTGCCACGTTGCCATTCTTGAAACGTATGCGTGACAAGTTGTTCAAGAAGAAAGAGCCGGAAGTGGTCGATCCGAACAATGCCGGTGACAATGGCGAGCAACCTGTCGGGGATGGAACGGACGGAGAAAACCCGAATGGAACGGGAGAAGGGGAGAATGGCAATGGCGATTCTGAAAATCCTGCTTCGGGAAATGATCTTGAAAAACCAGAGAATGGAGATGACAACAATAGTGGTGAAGGTGCTGGAGATGAGAATGTTGGAAAGACGGAAATACTCCATATCTCAGATTCGGATGAAGGCGAAGACCAACCCAAGGAGGGCTCGAACGGATTGTCTGACAATGTTGATGGGGTAGGAGAGAATGAATCCCAATTCCAGCCAGAGGCTTCGGAAACTGCCGCAGTTGCGGGATCTATTAACCTCGCTAAGGAGGAAAAGGGTGGATTTGAGATTACCGTTGCCCAAGGAACGGATGACGATATGGTCTCTGAAAATATTGAGACACCACAAACCAAGGATGTGGGCGAGCCTGAAAATCCGACTGAAACGGTTGGTTTTGATGTGGTTAAGCATGAAGTGGATACGCTGCCGGAAGAGGATCTTACCAAGCCTTACGACCCGACGTTGGACTTGTCGAACTATAAATACCCAACTATTGATCTGTTGAAGCAGTATCCGAATGTTGACAACACCATCAATATGGAGGAGCAGAACGCCAATAAGGATAAGATTGTGGAGACATTGTCGAATTATGGTATCAAGATTGACAGGGTAGCGGCCACGGTGGGTCCTACGGTGACGTTGTATGAGATTGTCCCTGCTCCGGGAACCCGTATTGCTAAGATTAAGAATTTGGAAAACGATATAGCCCTGAGCCTTGCCGCTTTGGGTATCCGTATCATTGCCCCTATACCGGGCAAGGGTACAATCGGTATTGAGGTGCCTAACAGTACGGCACAGATCGTCCCTATGCGTAACGTGATCGCTTCCAAGAAGTTCCAAGAGACGAAGTACGATTTGCCGGTTGTCTTCGGCCGTACTATCACCAACGAGGTCTTCATGGCGGATTTGGCGAAGATGCCTCACTTGTTGGTGGCAGGTGCTACCGGTCAAGGTAAGTCCGTCGGCTTGAATGCGATAATCACTTCGTTGCTTTACAAGAAGCACCCGTCTCAATTGAAACTGGTGATGGTGGATCCAAAGAAGGTGGAGTTTACGGTCTATTCCAATATCGACCACCACTTCTTGGCGAAGTTGCCTGACGAGGAGGATGCAATTGTGACCGATGTCACGAAGGTTGTACAGACGCTCAGCTCCCTTTGTAAGGAGATGGATACGCGTTACGATTTGTTGAAGGCAGCTCGTGTCCGTAATATCAAGGAGTATAACGAAAAATTCATCAATCGTCATTTGAATCCGAATAACGGGCATCGCTATTTGCCTTATATTGTGGTGATTATCGATGAGTTCGGTGATTTGATCATGACGGCAGGAAAAGAGGTCGAACTCCCTATCGCACGTATTGCCCAGTTGGCTCGTGCGGTCGGCATCCACATGGTCATCGCCACCCAGCGTCCGACCACGAACATCATCACGGGTACGATCAAGGCGAACTTCCCTGCCCGTATTGCTTTCCGTGTGGCTTCCATGATCGACTCACGTACGATTCTCGATGCGCCGGGAGCCAACCAATTGATTGGTCGTGGAGATATGCTTTACCTGCAAGGAAGCGACATGACGCGTGTGCAGTGTGCTTTTGTAGATACGCCGGAGGTGGAAAGAATCACGGAATATATAGCCGAACAACAAGGCTATCCAACCGCTTTCTTGTTGCCTGAAGTTGACTCTTCTGAAGGAGGCGAATCGGGCGCAGCCGATGTGGATATGAACAAACTTGACCCTATGTTCGATCAAGCAGCCGAACTGATTGTATCGGAGCAGTTGGGCTCTACTTCCTTGATTCAGCGTAAGTTCGCATTGGGTTACAACCGTGCGGGACGAATCATGGATCAATTGGAAGCAGCAGGAATCGTCGGTCCTGCACGAGGCAGTAAGCCACGTGAAGTATTAGTGGTAGATCTCTTCCAATTGGAGGGTATGCTTAGTTCGTTGAGAAAAAAGTGAAAAGAAATAAAATAGATTGTTGATTAATTCTTACTTTTATTGAAAAAGTTTGATATGGTATATGATGAGGGCTTAAATAGGGTTGATGGTGTCTCTGGCCAAACAGCGACATCTTTTGCGGAGTGCGCTACTTCTTCGGATTATGCGAAGGCTGAAGGTAAGTTGCCTATGTTGATTGGAAAAGGTCAGAATGGGGTGGTCATGGCAGACTTGACCGCTCTTCTACATGTGTTAGCCTATTCGACAAAGAGTAAGGAGCTGATGTCGTTTATATGTGCGACGTTGGTGTCGTTGGTTGACAAAGTGCCGTCTTCGCAATTGAATTTTGTTGTTTTTGATTTGAATGGTTGGAAGGTGTCCGATACATCAACGATGTCGGAAGACTATTTTTGGAACTATCCATCCCGTAAAAATTTGATTGTCCATGAGCAATCCGAGGCGTTGCGTGCATTGGATCATTTGGTTAAGGAGATCGATGTGCGTTATGAATTGTTGCGTAAATCGAGGTCTCACAGCATGAAGGAGTATAGCGAGGCAATGGAGAAGGGGCGCATCGTTCCAAGCGTGGAGTTTCCTGTCAAACCGAATATTGTTCTCCTTGTTTCCGATTTTTGGCGCTTTGTGAATGAAAGCAAGGCGGCGGAAATATCCCTGCTCCGTATTTTGGACTTGGGCAAATCGGTGGGTGTCCACTTGGTGGCTGCCACGACGGAGCAACCAGAGATCATGAATGGAGATGTCTTGGCTTCGTTCCCTTCCAAAGTCGTATTTAAGACGGCAACACAAGAGGCCTCCCAAGCGCTGCTTTTCGCTCCTGACGCGGTCGGTTTGATGGACGGAGAGATTTTCTTTGTCAAGGACAAATACATCACAGGCATGAAGAATCCTCGTAAAATCATGACGGAGGGTAGCATAGATGTGGATTTTGCCAACAAAGTGGCTTCCTTGCCACTCGATTCAGGTGTTTCAAAATTGGTTGCTGCGTCGGCAAATGCGGAGGAGTTGTCCCAAATATGTATGAAATATCAAAAATAAAAATGAAGAAATCTTAAAAAGAGGGACTATCCCCTTGAAAATTGGATTTTTGCATTATTTTTGACCTCTGTTAACTGACCGATAAGCGTGGAATTGGGACGCTGGAAAAGCGGGTCTCTTTTATTCTAAAGGGAATGCCTGATCCTTGTCGCTTATTTCTTAATTGATTACTATTATGAATAAAGTAGTTAGTAAAATATTGCTCTTCTTGTTGTTGCTGACGGCATTTCAAGGTGTGCAGGCTCAAAAAGGAGCGAAGGGAGTCGCTGTGGACCCTCAGGCGAAGAAACTTTTGGACAAGGCTACGGCGGCGTTCGACAGCAAATCGGGATTGGCGGTCGATTTCTCGTTGGTCATAGAAAATCTTCGTGAAGGAGGCAAACGCCAGATTATCCCGGGGAAAATCCTCTTGAGGGGCGACCGTTTCAAATTGTCCGTTGCTGGTGTGGATACCTACTTTGATGGGAAAACGGAGTATGTCTATGTCGAGAAGAACAAGGAGGTGACGATAAACAACCCTTCGCAGGAAGATTTGAAGGATATCAATCCGCTCTTCTTGATGAAATCCTACCAGTCTGGCTACAAGATGCTTTATACGGGAAGTGTCTCAGTCAACGGAAAAGAGTTGGAGATGGTCGATTTGTATCCCGACGATTTGAACAATGACTACTCCATTATCACCATTGTGGTGGAGAAGTCAACTTTGGCGTTGCAGTCGGTCAAGATGCAGGGAAAAGCGGGCATCAATACGGTGTTTGATGTGACTAAGGTGACGAAAAAGGCGTTGGCTGATTCTGAATTTGTCTTCAACACGGCAGCCAATAAGGGAGTGGAGGTGATTGACCTTCGATAAATTAGTGTACCTTCATGGTGCCAATCGAGTTTGAAAATTAAAGATATAGGATATATAAGATGGAACAAGTAAAGTGTTTGATTATAGGTTCAGGTCCTGCTGGATATACGGCGGCCATATATGCTTCAAGAGCCAATTTGCAACCCGTTCTGTATGAGGGTGTTTTGCCAGGTGGACAGTTGACGACGACGACGGATGTCGAGAATTTCCCAGGCTATCCCGAAGGCGTTTCTGGTACGCAGATGATGGAGGACATGCGTAATCAAGCTTTACGATTTGGTGCGGACATCCGTTTTGGTATTGTGACGAAAGCGGAATTGGCTCCCAACCACAATAAGATTGTTATCGACGGCGAGACTGAGATTGAGGCTAAGGTGGTGATCATCGCCACGGGAGCTTCGGCTAAATATTTGGGCTTGCCTTGCGAGGCTAAATATGCGGGCATGGGCGTGTCGGCTTGTGCTACGTGCGACGGCTTTTTCTACCGCAACAAGACGGTGGCTGTCGTAGGTGGCGGAGATACGGCTTGCGAAGATGCTCTCTATCTTTCAGGACTTTGCCAGAAAGTCTATTTGGTCGTTCGTAAGGACTATTTGAGAGCTTCGAAAGTGATGCAGGAACGCGTCTTGAACAGCGAGAAAATCGAGGTGCTTTTCAAGCATGAGGTCATTGATTTGTTTGGTGAGGATGGAGTTGAAGGTGCCAAACTGCTTAAGAACAGGGGCGGAGAGGAGGAGACCTCCACACTTGCCATCGACGGATTGTTCCTTGCTATCGGCCATAATCCGAATTCCAAGCTTTTTGCTGACTATTTGGACTTGGATGCCAACGGTTACATCGTAACGGAGGGCGCAACCCCTATCACGAAAGTTCCTGGTGTCTTTGCTGCTGGTGATGTGGCTGATCCTCGCTATCGACAAGCCATTACGGCGGCGGCGAGCGGTTGCAAGGCGGCTATCGAGGCGGAACGCTATCTCATGGAAAACTGATTTTTGGAGTTGAGAATTAAGAGTTAAGAGTTGAAGGCATTCTTTCCCATCGTCTTTTCCCTCCTTTTAGGGAGCTCGTTATGTGGATCTGCCCAGCAGAAATACGAGCATCGAATCTATGCGCCTCGCATCCAGACGCTGCAAGCCACGCTTTTGGGTGACGAGTTGTCGGATCCTATCCTGCGGTTGGAGAGCGAGGATAAGATCGAGGTGAGTTTCGACTTGATGTCCAAAGCCCCCAACGACTACTCTTATTCCTTGATTCATTGCAATGCCGATTGGACCCCCTCCCAACTCTTGGAGATGGAATATATGAAGGGGTTCAACGACAATACGATTGATGATTACGAGCCTTCGTTCAATACCACTTTTGATTATACGCACTATGCAGTCCAGATTCCCAATGAGAAGGTGGCTCCAATCGTTTCGGGCAACTATATCTTGAAGGTTTATGAGACGGACGCTCCTGAGAAGGTCGTTTTGACGGCTCAGTTTATGGTGGTCGAAAACAGTGCGGTTTTCGTCTCCGGCAGGGTGGCAAGCAATACCTCCAAGGGTGTCAATACAGCTTATCAGTTGCTCAACTTCACAATCAACACGGAGAAGTCGCCCATCTCTGCTCCTGCTGAAGATTTGAAACTGTTGATTCGTCAGAACGGGCGGCGTGACAATGAAGTGCGGGACGTGAAGCCTACCTACATAAAAGTGAACGAGTTGATTTACGAGGATAATCGTCAATTGGAGTTTGAAGGAGGATCGGAATACCCACGTATCGACTTCTCCCATATCCGTAATTACAGTGGTCAGATTGATCGGATTTCCTTTCATCATCCCTACTACAACGTGGATGTCGTTCCTGGTGCGCGTCGTCGCTTGGATGAATACAAGTATGACAAGGATGTGAACGGTCGCTATAAGGTGCATGGACAGGATATTTGGACGGATTTGGAAATTGACTATTCTATTGTCCATTTCACCTATCCGCGCGAAGAGCCTTGGTTGGACGGCACCCTTTTCGTGGTTGGCTATTTCAACGACAATCTCCTCAATGGACGAAATCAGATGAACTACAATTTCGAACGGAAGCAGTATGAACTCGATATTGTTTTGAAAAACGGTGGTTATAACTACCAATACCTTTTCCTCCCTTACGGCAAAAAGGAGGCAACCTCCCTTCGTACAGCGGGCTCTTATTGGCAGACGGAGAATGAATACACGATCTATGTCTATTATAGTCCCCAAGGTGCACGTTACGACAAGCTGCTGAATGTGACGAGGATTAGTTCTGTGAATAATTGACAAAGTGTGATTTGAAAGTCGTAGCGTATAAGGTCTGTTTGTCGCATCTCGGTAGGATGTGAAATATGATTTCTCAAAAATCGGGTAGTAACCAAACAAAAAGGGGATCTTCGATGAGACCCCCTCTGAAAATACATCTATTACTAAGTCAATTTAAGAAGTTCAAAGCCACGATGTAGTAAGAGCAAATCTTACGACCTTTTACTTGACCTGGTACCATAGCAGGGAATTTCTTGATGACATTCAGTACGGCGGAATCGACTTCCGGACTTACCTTCACCAATACCTTTTGATCCAAGATCTTTCCCTCGTTAGAGACCAATAGCTTCACCATAATTCTCTTGGATGTGATGTTCGGATGCAATTCGTTTGCATACTTAGGATCCAAGTTCTTATGAAAGAAGTAGTACATCTCCTCCACACCGCCAGGGTATGAAGCAGAAACATCCACTTTGTTATAAACTGTGTCACAAACTCCACCTCTCGGAGAAACGTAGAACGGAGGAGCGGACTGTGCTGAAGCGGAAACGAATGATAATACTCCAACAACAAATAAAAATAATGCCTTTTTCATAAAACAAAAATTTATACCGCTAATATAGATAAATTTTTTATTGAATCAATATGCAACGAAAAATTAATTCAAAAAATGATGTTTTTTTGTTTCCTGAGTGGACTTTTTGATTTAGAGGGAGTTGCCTGATGCCGATTGTCCTCATTTTAGAAGAGACTCCTCACTTCCGATTATTTAATCGTTTGCATTTGCGACATTTTAATGAGGTGATCCAACTTGAACGAAGTCGTGTCTGTCTCATACTCGGGTATGAACGGTTCTTCGCTCTCTGGGTCATATAGATTTTCATTGGAGAGTGAGGTTCTTATTTTCACCTTCTTTTCATAATCGATGCTTGTACTACCTATTGTTTCTACTATACTACTATAAGTCTCATATTCTCTGAAGTTTATCAATACGAAATCGCCATCTTGATAGCGGAATTCATATCTCCATTCTCCGTATCTTCCGTTGTCGTAACCTACTTGTAAAGTTTTATCGACGTAGTTATACTGAATAGATAGTTCGGGCGCAAAATCGATGTCACTTTCCTCTTTTTCAGAAAGAAAGCAGTTGTAGTTAAAGGAGGTAACTTCCAATCTTTTCCCTCGGTTCATCACGAGAATATAGCCTTGCACGTCTCGATCGACAAGGGTGGCGTCAACGTTATTCCTGGGCTTCAACTTTTCAGAGTCGTTGCTCCGTACTTTCACCAAGTAGTCTGTACGTCCGTCTTCGTCAAAGTCTTGTTCCAGCCATAATCCGTCGTAAATAAAGTTTTTGGGAACTAGCTCGGATAAGTTTTCTTTTGATTTACAATGTTTTATCGTTTGCTGTTTCATCTCCAAAGGGCGGAGTTCTGTGTTCATTAAATCCTTTGCCACTTGTTGCTGAAGAGGCGTTTGGGCAACCCCCAAGGCTGGGAAGAGAACCATAAAAATAAAAAGGAGTAGGGTGCCTATTACGCAGAGGGCGGCGAGGCATACGACTGCGGTGTTTCCGATAATAAGGATGGCATGGATGAGTTTTAGTAAGTATTTCATCGAGTCTTTTTTTTGAAATAATATAGTGTTAATTTTTAACCCATTTAAATTTACGGGACGCTTTCGAGTAAAATTAGTAAATAAAAGATTATCTTTGCCTTTCAATGTTGGTTTACGTGATATAAAAAATATTAAAATTAAAATATAGATATAAATCAGTAATGGAAAAAAGACTTTTACTTGGTGATGAAGCAATCGCGCTGGGTGCGATACATGCAGGTTTAAGTGGCGTATATGCCTATCCTGGAACTCCATCCACCGAAATCACGGAGTTTATTCAGACGAATAAGGAGGCTATCGAGCGAGGCATTCGAAGCCGCTGGTGTACCAATGAGAAGACAGCCATGGAGGCTGCGTTAGGTATGAGCTATTGTGGCAAAAGGGCGTTGGTATGTATGAAGCATGTCGGTATGAACGTTTGTGCTGATGCTTTCGTAAATAGTGCTATTACTGGTGTCAATGGTGGTTTGGTTGTACTTGCGGCTGACGATCCTTCTATGCACTCCAGCCAAAACGAGCAAGACAGCCGTTTCTATGGTAAGTTTGCCATGATTCCTATTTTCGAGCCAAGTAACCAACAAGAGGCTTACGACATGATGAGCAGTGCCTTCGCACTCTCAGAAAGACTCAAGGAGCCTGTGTTGCTTCGTGTCGTAACTCGTTTGGCTCACAGCCGTGCTGCTGTGGAGATTGGCAAGGCTTCCGACCAAAATCAATTGAATCCGGCTACGGACAATGCTCACTGGGTACTTTTGCCTGGCAATGCACGTCGCAACTACGTGGATTTGATCAACAAGCAGGACGATATGTTGAAGGCAAGCTACGAGGCTTCAACCAACGACATGATCACCATCAACAATAGCGACAAGGGTAAATGGATCGGTATCGTCGCTTGCGGAATCGGCTACAACTACGTTCGTGAGGCTTTGAACGGCATGACGGACAACGAAAACAACTATATGATTATGAAGCTCACCCAATATCCTATGCCTGTCGAGGGTATCAAAAGGATGGCGGAGACTTGCTCCGAGATTTTGGTCGTTGAAGATGGCCAACCTGTTGTCGAGGAGGAGGTGAAGAAATTGGTGGATGCTTCCTACAAGGTGGAGGGCCGTTTGACTGGTCGTCTTCCTCGCACGGGTGAGTTGAACCCTGACAATGTTTCTGTAGGATTGGGCAAGGAGAACGCTCCGCTCTTCGATCCTGCCAAGAATTTGGCTGGTCGCCCTCCTCAATTGTGCCAAGGTTGTGGACACCGTGATGTCTATGCCGCATTGGGCGAGGTGGTTAAGGAATATGAGAACGCACGTGTCTTCGGTGACATCGGTTGCTATACGTTGGGTGCTTTGCCTCCGTTCAAAGCGTTGGCAAGTTGTGTTGACATGGGTGCCAGCATCACAATGGCGAAGGGTGCTGCCGACGCAGGACTTTGGCCAGCCATTGCAGTTATCGGTGACTCTACATTCACGCACAGCGGTATGACCGGTTTGTTGGATGCTGTGAATGACAACAGCAACGTCACAATTATCATCAGCGACAATTTGACGACAGGTATGACAGGTGGACAAGACAGTGCCGGCTTGAACAAGTATGAGGCTATCTGCCTCGGTTTGGGAGTTGACCCTGCCCATGTTCGTGTGGTTGTTCCATTGCCAAAGAACATGCCGGAGATTACGCAAATCTTGCGTGAGGAGATCAATTACAAGGGAGTGAGCGTCATTATTCCACGTCGCGAATGCATTCAAGTGGCAGCACGCCATGCCCGTGAACGTGCTAAGCAAAATAATAAATAAGAATAAGAAATGAAGAAGGATATTATACTTTGCGGAGTAGGAGGTCAAGGAATCCTTTCTATCGCAACTATCATAGGTGAGGCTGCTACTGAGGCGGGAATCAATTTGAAGCAAGCTGAGGTTCACGGAATGAGCCAACGTGGTGGCGATGTCCAGAGTAATTTGAGATTGTCAACAGACCCTATCTGGAGCGACCAGATTCCTACGGGCGAGACAGACGTCATCATCAGTATGGAGCCTATGGAAGCACTTCGCTACATCACATATTTGAGACCGGACGGCATAATCGTCACTAGCAACAAGACGTTTGTCAACATTCCTAATTATCCTGACGAGGCTGCTTTGAAGAGCGAGTTGGAGGAGTTGCCTAACGTTCAATTGGACATCGAGGCCATCGCTGCCGAGTTGAAGAGTCCTAAGAGTGCGAACATGGTTCTTTTGGGAATGGCGGCACCTTATATCGAGGTGTTGACCGTAGAGCAGTTGAGAAAGGCTGTCAGCGTGATATTCGCCCGTAAGGGAGAAGTCGTTGTGGAAGCCAACTTGAGAGCTTTCGACCGTGGTGTAGAAGCATCTAAGAAATAATAATAAAATCATCATAAAGCAAAAATGATACATAATCCGGAAATCGAGTGCATGAGTCGTGAAGACATGCGCAAATTACAGAGTGAGCGTCTTATCAAGATAGTGAAGACTTGTTATGAGAAAGTGCCATTCTACAGAAGAAAAATGGATGAACTCGGTGTTAAGCCAAGCGACATCAAGAGTATAGATGACATTAGCAAGTTGCCTTTCACGACAAAGCACGACCTTCGTGATGAATATCCTTTCGGCTTGCAGGCTGTCCCTATGACTGACGTGCGCCGTATCCATGCCTCTTCCGGTACGACAGGTAAGCCTGTTGTGGATACCTATACGGACAATGATATCGCTAATTGGTCGGAAGGTGTAGCTCGCGTCTTGGCTGCAGGTAATGTAGGTAAAGGCGACGTTGTCCAAGTGGCTTATGGTTACGGATTGTTTACGGGTGGTTTGGGTGCTCATGACGGTGCCAACAAGCGTGGAGCCATCCAATTGCCTATCTCTGCAGGAAACTCGGAGAAGCAGATCATGTTGATGAAGGACTTCAGTACAACGGCTTTGTGCTGTACGCCTTCTTATGCGTTGCACTTGGCTGAGTGTATCGAGAAGAGCGACAAGGTGCACATCGAGGAGTTGAAACTTCGTGTGGGCTTCTTCGGTGCAGAGCCTTGGACAGAGGGTATGCGTAAGGAGTTGGAGGAAAAATTGCATATCAAGGCTATCGATATCTATGGTTTGACAGAAATGTCTGGACCTGGTGTCGGCGGTGAGTGTGAATGCCAAGACGGTACCCACCTTTGGGAGGATATGTTCTTCCCTGAGATCATCAACCCAGACACGTTGGAGCCTGTTGCTCCAGGCGAGTTCGGTGAGTTGGTCTTCACGTCGTTGTGCAAGGAGGCTATGCCAATCCTTCGTTACCGTACGCGTGACTTGACCCGTTTGATCTACGAGCCATGTAAGTGTGGTCGTACAGCTGTCCGTATGGACCGTATCTTGGGTCGTTCTGACGATATGATGATCATCCGTGGTGTGAATGTCTTTCCATCTCAGATCGAGACGGTGTTGACGGAGTTCCCAACTTATACTCCATACTATTTCATCACGGTTGACCGTAAGAACAACGAGGACACGTTCGATTTGGATGTCGAGCTTCGTGAGGAGTTCTATTCTCCAAACCCAGCTAAGCAGATGCCGTACATCAAGCCTCTTTACGACCGAATCGTGAGCCTTGTCGGTATCAAGCCGAATATCCATATCTTGGCTCCAGGCGCAATAGAGCGTTCCATCGGTAAGGCTAAGCATGTAAATGACAAACGTAATTTCAAAGGTTGATAGAGTAGAAGGGGGGCGGTTCGCTCCCCTTTAGTGCTTATAGGCGAGCCTTTGAATCGGGAGTTTCCTTTATGTTTCACTCAATCAAATTTAATTAAATTGACAACACCATTAGATTATCAAATAGTCACGGATGCCATCAATTCTATGGCATTGGGTGACTTCTCCCATGCGACGATTCGTGACATTCAAGCATTGTCTCGTTTGTTGGAGGAGAAGACGGGCCAGTCGATCATCCATCTTGAGATGGGTGTTCCTGGATTGCAACCATCAGAAATAGCTTTGAAGGCGGAGCAAGAGGCTTTGGCCAACGGTTGTGCAACTCTTTATCCACCCAATGGCGGTATTCCTCGTATCAAGAATGCCGCTTCCCAGTTCGTCAAGGCCTTCATCGGCGTGGATATAGATCCGCTTTGCTGTATCCCTACTACGGGAAGCATGCAGGGTACGTTTGCGACGTTCATGGCTATCCACCATGCGACGGCAGACACGAAGAAAGACACGGTCTTGTTCATTCAACCAGGATTCCCAGTGCAGACGACGCAATGTGATGTGATAGGCTTGAAGCACGTCGGTTTGGATATCCACGACTATCGTGGTGCGGATCTCATCAAAAAGTTGGAGGAGATCATTTCCGTGGGCAATATCAACAGTATCGTCTATTCCAATCCGAACAACCCTTCTTGGGTTTGTTTCACGGAGGAGGAGTTGAAAGGAATCGCAGGCTTGGCAGACAAGTACGATGTCCTTGTTTTGGAGGATTTGGCTTACTTCGCGATGGATTTCCGTCGTGATTTGTCCCATCCATACGAGGCTCCTTATCAAGCTACTGTGGCAAAATATACAGACAACTACGTTTTGTGGGTTTCTGGTTCGAAGGCCTTCTCCTATGCGGGTCAGCGAATCGGCGTCACTTGCATCAGCAACAAGTTGTATAAGCGTGTCTATAAGCCATTGGCCGACAAGTTCGGGGTGGGTGAGTTCGGAAACTTTTTCTGTAACCGCTTGATGTACACCTTGTCTAGCGGTACGACGCACAGCGTGCAGCATGCGATGTCAGCTTTGATGGAAGCGGCTTGCGAGGGACGTTACAACTTCTTGGACGATGTGAAGGAGTATGGTCGTCGTGCAAAATTCATGAAGGATGTCTTGCTTGCCAACGGCTTCTATTTGGTTTACGACAACGACATGGGGGCTCCATTGGCAGACGGTTTCTATTTCACCGTGCAATATCCAGGCATGAACGATTTGGAGTTGACCCGTGAGTTGATGTATTACGGTATCGCTGTCTTCCCATTGGATACGATGGGTTCTAACGAGCAAGGAGTCCGTATCTGTACCTCTTTCTTCAAGAAGGAGCAGGAGCCTTTGTTCAAGGAGAGAATCGAATCTTTTAAGAAGAATCATTGATGACACTACAAGAAAATCTCAATAGTAACGACAAGTTTGCGCAGAGCATAGGCGCACAACTTACGGATGTGCGTGAGGGCTATGCCCGTGCGGAACTGGACGTGAAGGAGAATCATCTAAATGGCGCAGGCGTTTGCCAAGGTGGCGTAATGTACACCTTGGCAGACCTTGCCTTTGCTGCTGTCGCCAACTGCCATGGCACTTTGTCGTTGGGCATCTCCAATACTATCACTTTCATTAAATCGGCTCAATTGGGCGACCATCTCGTGGCAGAGTGTACGGAGGTGGTGAACCACCATAAATTGCCCTATTGCGACATCCGTGTGATGAACCAGAAAGGGGAAGTCCTTGCTGTTGTCACAGGTTTGGCCTATCGTACGAAGAAGGATTTTGAATTTGATGAGTTGATGTGATTTCTATTCTTATTTTCAAGACTATCAATTTGTTATACTCTAAAAACCTATAAATATTTTGTTATGATAAATGAGGAAAATTACATATTTAGTGATGGAATGCTCTGCTTTCGTGAGGGTTTGACGGTTATTCCCATTGATTCATATCCTGAAGAAACCAAAACGATGGTGATACCTTCATCTGTGAAAAAGATAGAAGAAGGTTTTTCCCTTCCTCAATTAGAAAGTATCGAATTCTCGGAAGGTTTGGAGGAGATAGAGTGCGATGCCTTTTCTGGCTGCGATTGCTTGAAAGAGTTGATTTTTCCAAGCAGTTTGAAAATTATAGGTGAGTCTGCTTTTTCGAAGTGTGAATCGCTAGAAAAGATTCGTTTCCCCGAAGGCGTTGAATCTATAGGGGAAGACGCCTTTTTCGAGTGCAATTGCTTGAAAGAGGTGATTTTGCCAAGCAGTTTGAAAACTATAGGAGAATTTGCTTTTTCGCATTGTGAATCACTCAAAAAGGTTCGTATTTCCAAGGGAATTGAATCTATAGGGGAGTGGGCCTTTTCTAGCTGTGATAGCTTGGAAAATGTGGAGATGATGGGCTCGTTTTATGGTGTTTTGCAGAGGAAAGCTTTTGCAATGACCCCCTTCTTGGACAATTTGATGGATGATGATGATGATTCATTGGCGATTATTGATGGTGTCTTGATTGATGGTTGGTCGTCCGAGGGAGACTTGGTGGTGCCGAGCGACGTACGGGAGATTGCACCAGACGCTTTCTCAGAGAATAATAAGCTCACCAGTATCGTGATTCCCGAATCTGTCAAGTTGATTGGGAAATCGGCATTTGCGCATTGCAGTTGTTTGGAAAAGGTGGTACTGCCCAAACACTTGGACGTTTTGCCAGATAACCTTTTCTCTGGTTGTGAATCTTTGGAAGATATTGAGTTGCCTCTTACTGTGGATGAGGTGGGTAGTTCTGTTTTTTCCGATACTCCTTGGTTGGAGGAACAGGAAGATGAGGATGGTCTCTCTGTGGTGCTTGGCTGGGTGGTGGATGGCTACCAAACCGATGGGGAGGTGCACATTTCTGGTGTGAAGGGAATCTGTAGTGATGCGTTTGAGGATAATTTCGTTATTACCAAAGTGGTCATTGACGAAGGTTGTGAGGTGATTGGAGATAACGCCTTCAAAAATTGTGCTTTCCTACAAGAGGTTGTCATGCCCTCTCGGATGAAAAGAATAGGAAAGCTAGCCTTCTGTGGATGTGACTCATTGACAGAAATTCGGATTCCTGAGGGGATAGAGGTCATCCCTTCCGATTGTTTTTCCTGGTGTTATTCGCTTGCTAAGGTAGAATTGCCGAAGTCGTTGAAAAAGATTGAGGAAGATGCTTTTTGTAATTGCATTCAACTTCCCCCTCTCTCTCTTGACAAGAGTGTGGTGACGGATAAATCTAGTTTTAGCCGATATGAACCCATAGTAAAACGTGTTTTCAAAATTGAGGAGACAAGGGAAATCAATGCCGAACAATATCAAAATCGAAACGACATCCAATTCTTGGTCATACCAGAAGGTGTGGAAGTGATAGGGAAAAATGCCTTCTCTGATTGTCGCGAATTAAAATCGGTTCTTTTCCCCAAGAGCCTTCGACGAATAGAGGAGGAAGCTTTCTCTGGTTGTTACAAAATAGAGTGCTTGTTTTTGCCAGAAAACTTGACCTATATAGGAGCAGGAGCATTTTCTAATTGTGAAGAGATCTACTCTGTCAACATTCCGGAAGGTATTACATCATTGGAAGATAGACTCTTCGAGTCTTGTCCCACCCTTACATCCGTCTCGTTGCCAAGCCATCTCACTGCGATTGGAAACAGCGTGTTCCGAAAGTGTCATGAGTTGTCTGAACTTGAAATACCCGATTCGGTGGAGACGATAGGTGAGGAGTGTTTCGCACATACTGGATTGGAAGAGATAACCCTTCCTTCCAAACTGAAGGTGGTCAGTCGGGGTGCATTCATGGACTCCAGCCTACAAAAAGTTGTCTTGCCGGAGGGACTTGAACTCATTGAGTCAGATGCTTTTAGAAAGTGTACGGGCCTCTATTCTATCAATTACCCATCTACTTTGAAAGAGATAAAAGATGGTGCTTTCGTCGATTGTGGACTGCCGATTTTAGAGCCCCAAAGAAAGGATATGAAATTTAATAAAGAGGCTTACTTCGCTACGTCTGATAAGTTGACTAAAGTAAATCCGCTCATCTTTCTCTTCCTTATACCAATTGTTTTTATTATCGCTTTGATTATAGTGTTGCACTATAGTTAATTAAGGGGACTTCTATAAATTAAAGTTTTGATAATTAATATATTATGCGTATATTTATAGTGTAAAATCAACAAAATATGCAGAAATATCATCAAAACACCCCAAAATCGTTGTTTGAAGAACAATACACCATAAATGAACTG
>JAGCWQ010000086.1 GCA_017961765.1 Paludibacteraceae bacterium
TTACCTTATTTGTTTTTAGTTGGCTTGTCAAGTTCGCTTATGTCTCATGGAAATGGGGAGAGACCTTCGTTACCGGCAAGTTTATTTATCGCACTTTACTCGATAACCATTGGATGGTTTTTTGTGGTGATACAAATGGGTTTTGCGCTTGGCATGTATATTAATGAGAAATCAGTCAAAAAAGATGACAAAATTCGGATATTTTTTTACTAGTGAAAGTGTAGGTGAGGGTCATCCAGATAAGGTTGCAGACCAGTTAAGTGATACACTATTAGATAATTTCTTTGCGTATGACCCAAAGTCAAGGGTGGCATGTGAGGCGATGGTCACGACAGGACAATTTATTGTCGCCGGTGAGGTGACAAGTGAGACGTACATAGACATACGGGACGTTGTCAGGGAAAAGGTGAAGTCGATTGGCTACGATAAGCAGGGGTTGGGCTTCGACGGCGATTCATGCGGTGTGCTATGTGCGATACACGAGCAAAGCCCAGACATAGCGAGGGGAGTCGACAATGAGGAACAAGGTGCCGGCGACATAGGGATAATGTTCGGCTACGCGGTTAACGAGACTGATACGTACATGCCGCTCACACATTACCTATCAAGCAAGTTCGTTATGACCATCGATGAGATAAGGCATGAGGGGCTTTACATGCGTTACCTTCGTCCAGACTCAAAGGCGCAGGTGACGGTCGAGTATGACGAAGAGACAAACAATCCGATTGCGATTGATAGTATAGTTCTGTGTCTTCAGCATGACGATAGCTTCGATGACGAGGAGGAAATGAGAAACCGTATACTTGACGACGTCATGTGTTTGGTTATACCCAGAATGCTCTGTTCGATTTCAACTGAAAGCGTCATGACGATGTTAGCCGCGATAAAGAGGGAACGCATCTTCGTTAACCCGACAGGGTGGTTCGAGATTGGTGGTCCTACTGGCGATACGGGACTGACGGGACGCAAGGTCATCGTGGACACTTATGGCGGACGTGGCGCACACGGTGGAGGCGCGTTCTCGGGGAAAGACCCGTCAAAAGTTGACAGATCTGCCGCGTACATGGCAAGGTTCGTGGCGAAGAACATGGTCGCCGCCGGTATATCGGATGAGGTGCTTGTGCAGGTCTCATACGCGATTGGCAAGGCAGAACCCATGAGTCTTTACGTGAATACGTACGGCAAGTCGAAGGTGAATTATTCCGATTCCGAGATAGCTAAAATAATCTCAACGTTATATGATTTCCGCCCGTCGTCGATAATCAAGTCCCTTTTGCTCTTGCAGCCAATGTATGCGGAGACGTCGACATACGGACATTTCGGGCGTGAGAGCCGCACGGTCAAGAAATCGTTCCATAACAAGTACGAGGGCGACAAGGATATCAACGTCATACTCTTCACATGGGAGAGATTAACCGACGTAAGTGCGTTGAGGGCATCGTTTGGCTTGGAGACGTAGAAATTCAAGACCGCTATTTATTTGTAAAGTTTCTATAATATGTGGCTTAATGAAGTTAACGATGTAATGCGGAGGATTGTGCCGAACGGCGAGATGTTGTTCGAGGCTCATGATGAAGATGAGTCTGAGGGGGAAATCACATTTGTCATTGACCCGATGACACGTTTCACGTTGTCGAACGACACTTTGTCGGAAGGTGATAGACACTTGGCGAAAGACTTTGACCGTAAGGTGAACAGTTTCGTGAGGCACAAGAGGAACTGGGAGATAAACAATTATGATCGTTATATTGAGATAGTGAACATGACGCCACAAGCGTACCGTGGTTATCTGTCAAAGCACAGCAAGGAAGAGATAACAAGCCCAGGTTGGATTGTCTACACATTGAAGGGACATAACGTATGTTTCGGCCTGCATTACATAGAGCCGGGTAAAGTGGAGATAGTCAACCTCGTCAACAATTCCAAGCTACGAGGTATCAGCGACGACATCCTACAATTCGCGAAGACGGAAGGCGGAAACTGCCTTGATAATTACAAGGGCTTTTTAGGCAAGAAATACCGTGAAAATGGCTTCACGAGGGTCACATGGGAAGACGAGTTCAACCCAGAGATGCAGAACCCAGATCCTGAATGGCAATTGCCACCGGAAAAACAGGCGGAGAGACCTGGTGTTGAAGGGCTTGAATTGCCAAAGCATCGGATGAGATATAACAACCAGCAAGGGCGCTACAGGAACAAGTATGATAAACGAATGAATGATAAGTTCGGCTTGTAGCTGTTTTTCTCATTGAAATAGATTATTTTTAATTTTTTTTAACATAATTTTCTTTATTATGTTGAGTTTATTTTGTATATTTGCATTAAAAACATATGAGGAAAATAGTGCTTAACATACCACACTCCTCGGTGAACGGCATCTTCGATCCGGAGATTGGGAAGTGGCCGAGGAATCCATTTTTCGTCAACGACTGCATAAGGAGATGGACCGATTGGCATAGCGACATGTTGTTCGCATCTGACAATCCTAATGTGTCAAGAGTTGTCTTCCCATTGTCGAGATTTGTCTGCGACGTCGAGAGGCTAAATGACGATCCTTTGGAAAAGGATGGTCAGGGCATATTGTATACAAGTTTCTCAAACGTCATTAGGGGCGAACTGACAAACAACGCTAGATGGAAGCTAATGAGCCTTTATGACGAACACAGGTATGCGTTGGCGTCCAATATCCCTGTTGACGGTAGTGGCGTATTGATTGATTGCCACTCCTTCCCTTCCGATATGGCCGACAATGACATATGCGTCGGCTTTAACGATGACGACACGTATGACCCCGATGTGGTTAAGTGCGTAGTGGATGGCTTCGTCGAAAGTGGCTATAGCGTCAAGCTGAACGAACCATATGCCAACTCACTATCGCCTAATTTTGGCTTCAAGTATTCGTCTGTCATGATAGAGGTCAACAAGAGGGTGTATATGGACGAGACTACAATGTTGCTGAATAGCGATAGCATTAAGTGGATGCGGTGGTTTGGGTGTCTGGAGCGCATATACGAAAGCATCATCGCATTAGATGGGCGCGATTGACCAGTAAAAGATGAAATATTGCATTTTTTTTTGCATTTTTTCACTAAAAAATTTTGTAAAAAA
>JAGCWQ010000087.1 GCA_017961765.1 Paludibacteraceae bacterium
CTTTGGTATGAATCACTTCTTGAACAAACAAAACGAGAAGGACACATACCGTACCATATCCCGTCAATGGAAATGGTGGATGCCTATTTGGATTGGCTTGCATATGGGACTGAATTCTGCCGTGATAGACTGAAAAGACTTATTTTTGACGTATACGATGATGAAATGGATTTAAAATGAGGTGAACTATATGAAAAGGGTTTTGGGTTATGTATTCGCAGCGTGTCTGCTATGTCCCTTCTATTCGTGCCAAGAAAGTGTTGTTGACGCTACAGGTGGTGACGTTAAGCCAAAAAGGGAGGATTTTTTTAACATTTGCCGTAATTGGCTTGATAGGAATACAGGAAATACCATTGGTCAGTCATACATTGTTTCTTATGGAGTTTACGTTGACACGGACTCACTGGTTGTCGGCGAACTAATATACCGTGACCATACAGGGAAACATTGGTCTTTGTGCATAATAGCGAATGATGGTTACGACACATACATTGATATCCTCGACGAAAACGAGATTGACGGTTTTGCTTACGACTATGTATCGTCCACGGAAGGGGAATCGGTCGAACCAAACTATGTGTTCATGTCACACGCCGTTAAATGCGGATTCTTGGTGAATGAGGGGGAATGGCATTACTTAGTCAGGAAAACATTGGACAACTATAAACAGGAGAAATCATTAAGGGACAGTTAGTTCATATTACCACATCAACGATAAAATGAGGATGTACCTACTTTGGGCATCCTCATTTTTGTGTTCATAGACAGTATGATGTATTATCACCTTACCATACCAAATTCACTATTGTCACATAGTCACCTATCGGGTTATAATAATCTTTTGGACAAACGGTGATTTCATCCCCAATGTAGTTCTTGAAGGTAACGTCCCTATTGTCGTCATCATAGATGACATCATCGAAGCCATATCTTGACATGCTGTCGATCACGGTGTCCCATCTCACGGTTTGACCATAAATTCGTTTGTCTTTGTCTATCCCGTTGTTTTTCTTAATCAGTGACACTATAGATGACAATTGTTGATCCCTTCTATCAATGTTCTGTTCAGCGTCCACATTCAAGTTCAGTTCGTCATCGCCATAATCGCCTAACATGTTCCTTATCTGTGAATATGTGAAATCGCCATACAACGAGTCGTAGTCCTCTATGGACTCCCTGATTACTCTCCGTATAAGTGACTCGTCGAACGCCCTGTTAAGACTACCTTTCCTGTGCAATGGACGCCTGTCTGCCGCGTCCAATGACCTAGCGTATTTCCTATCATCGTGTTTCCTTGCGCCAGCTTCCTTGCGGTCAAAACCCTCCTTGTCTTTTGTGTACTTATACGCCCTTGTATTTTTTGGATCCCAAAAACTCTCAGGCGTTGGGTAGTGCTTGCTGAATTGCCTGTTCCATACGTATGAGTTATATGGCGCCTTTGTCCTCTTTGGGTTGTTGTCTGGATTGTCCCTCCAATCGTTAGCGAAAGAGTCCATTCGATACACCTCTCCGTTCCCTTCTGAACCAAGGATGGGTACTTCCAACTCATTGATTGCCTCCCTTATAGCCCTTTTCAGCCTTTTTCCGTCTAAATATATGTGTTTCATGTCCTCTTGTTCCTTTTCCTTTGTTTGTCCGGGTAGTTTCTACCTATATAGTCGTCCATTCTGTCAAGCCTTTTTTGTTGGTAATGTTTCCAATCGTCGTCAGTCATCGCGGATCTCCTTGCGGCGTTTTGCCCCATGAGGGACTTGTACATGCGGTTGGTCGTCGCGCCAAAATCCCTTGCCGGTGAATGGTAGTAATAAGTGTCGCTGTCGTCCACGTAACTCCCGTTGCCTGGGTATTTCTCATTCCTCCAATATCTATCGGCCATCTTGTCTGGTAATTCACCGGGTCCGATTGTCGGTTGCGTATGCACCCTGTTCCTGTCCAAACCAACCAGTGCTGTTCTTCCGTTGTTCGACTTGTATACACGGAACGTGGAACGCTTGTCGTTATCGGAGCGTTCGCGGGTATATGGATTTGGTTTCCTTAAATCATGTTTCCTGCCTATTGCGTCCTTCACGTCGTCGAATTCTTCCCAATAGTTTATGTCGTCGTCCTCGACGTCCCCAATATATGACCATCTCGAATAATTCTTGTCGAAACCGCCATTGGCGCCCATGAATGACCTTAATCTATCAGACTTGTATGCCTCATTCACTCCTGGACTGACACCACCTTTTCTATTACGCGCCCTCTCAAGTGCCTTGGCATAAGCCGGATTCCTCTGTTGCGGGGTCCTCTTGTCACGGTCAGTGAAAGGCAGGAAGTTCATCTCCCTTTCCTCCGGCGTGTATGGGGTGAAATTGTCTACATACGCCTCCATTATCGCCTCCGTTATCACTTCGCGCAAGACATCGCCGCTTAAACTTATAATCATATTACGTTAAAAAGGCAAATATTCTTTGGTAATAAATATCAAATGGTTACGAATTATTTCGTGCCATATGATATATTCATTGCCGCTATTTATCTGTATGGATATGAGGTTAAACGATTTCAAGAGGCGGATAAGGGGTATCGTCAGGGAAGCTATCGACGAGAGTTGGTACACCAATTCTGCGGCGCCCGTAATAACCCGTACAGGGGTGAACCGCGACCTCGGCCGTAACCCGATGTATGCTGACAACGGAAATCATACGTCGCGTGACGCTGCCCCGCAGGTTTCCACTTTCGACCGCAACGGGGAGGCATTCAAGACCTCCGGCGATAATACATACGTGGTGTCTGACAACAAGTTCACGTTCTACAAGGTAAAGAACTTCGGTAATGACAGGATAGCGTCAACAATGTCACTTTTCGGCAACGGTTCCGCCGGTGAGAAGGGATTGAGAGCCGCTATAGACACGGTCAACGGCGCGGCAGTCAGGAACTCAAGGCGTGTGGATTGGAGGACGATAACGTCTGTCTCCAACCAGAAGCTGTCGTCACGCACTGGCGGGATGTCCGGCACATTTTGGGAATTCAGCCTTGACGGCGGCAACACATGGAACATACTCAAGCCTAATCCGACACAGGACATGAAGAGGAGCGGTTTTGTGCCACCAAAGCCGACGGCGGAATCGTTGTTGAGGGAGGCGGCTGACAGTACGTTCTCTACGCAGGAATTGTCGTCCATACCGTCATTCAAGAAAAAGGTTGAGTACTGCAACACACACTTGGGAAAGCCAATCGGCAGTGGGAGTTCAAGAAAGGTCTACCAGATAGACGACGAGAAGGTTCTTAAGTTGGCATTCAACAAGAAGGGCATAGCGCAGAACGAGGCGGAGAGCGAGTGGTACAAGCAGAATTTCGACTGCATACCGAAGGTTTACGAAGCCGACGATAACGGGTTGTGGGTAGTTAGCGAATACGTGCTGCCGGCAAAGGTCAATGACTTCAAGGTCTGCCTCGGGTTGACATTTGACGAATTCGTCAGTTTCATCGGTGCCGTCTATAACCAGTATGACCGAAACCGTTTCGCAAGGTATCGACCATATCGAATGATGGACGACGATAGGTTCGAGGAACTTATTGAGACCAACGAGGCGTTGCAGGACATCAACAACTACATGAGCGATTACCAGCCTCCGCTCGGCGACTTGACGAGATTGAGGAACATAGGCTTGGCGAAAAGGTATGGCGAACCGTACATAGTATTCCTGGATCACGGGCTTACTGACGATATATTCGATCAATATTATACACGCAGATGAAACTCTTTGTAAACCCAAACCGCAAGACGGTTGTCATAAATGAGGCGCAGGCCAATGCCGTGAAGAACGCGAAGATGCGTGATAACGGGGTTAAATGCCCCTATTGCGGTGGCGACATGCCATACATCATGACAGTCACGGACGATGGGGACGGTTTGAACGAGAGTGTCACGACAGACATATACCGTTGCTATAACTGTCTCCGCTGTATGGAGGTGAAAAATTAGGCAATAATATAGCAGATGGCACGAATAATTCGTAGCCAATTGATATTTATCGAGAAAATACGTATTAGGCTAACTGATTCAGACTTGCATAAGATTGTGATTGAATCTGTAAACAAGATATTAGAGGAAGACGAATATTATTTCCCTAATGGGACATTTGACCAATACGCCTTTGAATACGACTTTGCGGCGAATCAAGCAGAAACGCCAGAGGAGTTTGACCACATGATGAGACGAAGGGACAGATTGTCAAGGATAAAGTCCGACCAAGCACAACTATGACATCCCCAAGCCGAACCAAACGCGTTCACAATTGGGAAGGACAAACCAAAGAAAAGCATGACTTCTAATGGAACTATACATTTGTTGCCAAACTTAAACGGATTTTAGTTAAAAAAATTAAACGACATAAAAGAAACAAAGGGAATTTGTTGTTTATGTCGTTTTTTTTGCGTATCTTTGCAAACACATTTGAAACAGTTAATCTATGGTTTTGTATTTTTTTGGAAAAATTCTCCTATTTCTTTTTATTGCCGGACTTGTATGGGTTGTATGGGACATATTATATTATAGTTATACAATCCCCAAAAAGCCGTATGAACAGCTTTCGAACGACTTAGACTTTTATGAGAACCAGATCAGCGATTTGTGTTGTCTTCAACGTGAAGATAGCGATATTGACTATGATTATCTGTGGTACTTGCTTGATGCGCGTGATTACATCGAGTCGGAACTTGACAGGTATGAGAGAAGGAAAAGGATTTTGGAGAAATGGGGGAAAATGAAAAACCTATTATCAGGGACATTGTCACGTTGGACAGTTGGACGTGTGACGACATAATTTTCCTATCGACACATGGTTTCACTAGAATACCATCACATGGCGATATACTGATGGTACATCATTCATATTATATGTTCACGCGTTCCCACCCTCCAATGTCAATAGACTGTGGGAACGACAACACATTATTCAAGAATACATTGGAAGGAATGCTTTATGAAGTACATGGGGTCTAAACAACGCATTGTCAATGACATATTGCCAATAATGCTAGGTCAGATGTTTGACCGCTCCGCGTTCGTGGACATGTTCTGTGGAGGCTGCTCCGTGATTTCAAATGTGCCAGTCACTTATCGGCGTATAGCAAACGACAAGAACAAGTACCTCATATCAATGTGGAAATCACTTACTGACGGGAGACACAGAATGCCGCCAATGAGGTTGGAGAGGGATTTCTACGCTGACGTCAGGGATTCGTACAACAAGTCCGACGACAGGTATAGTGACGCCATGAAGGGATGGGTCGGATTCATGGGTTCATATAACGGTCGTTTCTTTGACGGTGGATATAGTGGGCATGACGTTGTCGGGAAGAACGGCAAGTCACGCGACTATATAGGAGAGAACATAAGGAACACGTTGTCACAGATACAGTCGTTGAAAGATGTCGAGTTTGTTTGTGGTGACTATTCATGCCTGGATTTACCAACAAAGTCGCTCATATACTGTGACATACCATATAAGGGGACGAAACAGTACTCTACGTCAGCCAACTTCGACTATGAGAGGTTCTACGATTGGTGCGTTGACATGGTTCAAACAGGGCATAAAGTCTTCATATCAGAATACAATATGCCGGAAGACAAGTTTGAGTGCGTATGGCAAAAGCAGATAACTAACGCGATGCATCAGACAAACACGAAGAAGCCGACAGAGAGGCTTTTCATTCCGATGGTGTCAATGGCAAAGTAACCATGTCGCAGTTGTCAAAACCATAACTGTAGTATACTACGAAAAAGGGCATTTCTTCCATCTACTATTTTGAGTTTTTTTTTTTCATTATATAAATAAGGAGAGCGAAAACTATGGGAATAACGCATAACTGCAAGATACGCGTGAAGTCTACCGGCGAGGTGAAGTATTGTATAACCAATACAGAAAGACGCCAATTGACGAATGAGGAGGAGAAAAGACTCCCATTAATATCGAGGTACAAGACGACGTATTACAAGGATGATACGATGACGGAAGCCTATGAGAGGGAAGAAATTGAAATAGTCCCCATAGAGCCTTACGAGGAGTTCGGCATCGAGTGCGGAGACGGTTGGCTTGGCATCATACAGCCTATACTTGAGTACATAGACAGGCACAATGAGGGAGTGACCGACCAGAAGGACA
>JAGCWQ010000088.1 GCA_017961765.1 Paludibacteraceae bacterium
CGAAAACATACCCATGTGTGGGCACTTGCTCCAAAATGATCGTAGTTACGGTGGATGAGGGAATCATCAAATCTGCCCAAATCATCGGGGGGTGTCCTGGTAATACACAAGGAGTTACAGCTTTGGTGGCTGGAATGAAGGTGGAGGATGCCATTGCTCGATTAAAAGGCATCGATTGCGGTGGCCGGGGTACCTCTTGCCCAGACCAATTTGCCAAGGCATTGGAGAAATTCCTTTAATCGCATTCACAAAATTCAAAAATTAAGTCGGCTTGCGTTATTTCATCTATTTTTCCTATCGGGGAACTCATTACCATGGTTGGCAGATTCAACCCAACAACATCACCGTACAGGAGGTGTTGCAGGAGGCTTTGTCTAAAATCGTGAGGGAGGAGGTTGCCATGACGGGGGCGGGTAGGACCGATACGGGTGTCCATGCGTCGTGTATGGTGGCGCATTTCGATTTGGTTGCCCCGAGTGAAGATGCCGGCCGGATGGTGCAGAGACTGAATAGTATCTTGCCTGCGGATATAGCCGTCGATAAGATCTTGCCGGTAGCCCCTGATGCACATGCCCGATTCGATGCGAAGTCGCGCACCTATAAATATTATGTCACCGAACGAAAAAATGCGTTTTCATCGGATTTTTCAGCCCGTATTTTAGGTAAAGGCTTAGATTATGGCAAGATGAATGAGGCGGCCCAAGTTCTCTTCGACTATATAGACTTTACAAGTTTCAGCAAGGTTCACACCGATACGAAGACCAACAACTGTAAAATAATGCGTGCGGAGTGGCAGAAAGAGGGCGATTTCTGGGTTTTTACCATTCAGGCCGATCGGTTCTTGCGGAATATGGTGCGGGCGGTTGTCGGCACGTTGTTTGAAGTGGGGCGTGGAAAGATGACGATTGACCAATTCCGCCAAGTCATCGAATCAAAAGACCGTTGTAAGGCAGGAACCTCCGCACCAGCAGAGGGTCTCTTTTTGGTCGATATAGAATATTAAAGATTAGTCGATTAAATCGGTAAATTTGTAGTAAAGAATTAACTGTGGAAAGCCTCCGATCAATCGGATGGAGTTTGTGATGGAAAAAAGACTGATGCATAAGAAAGTCTGATTTACATTTTGTAACTCCGTCGTATCAGCCTGTGATTTGGTTGTTATGGACAATTAATTGAGGAATGTGAAGAAATTTACCAATGCCATCGAATGCTGTCGTTTTTATGATAATTATTTCCCATTTTTATTTATATTTGTATAGAAGGAGTCTCGCAGAGGGCTGATTTTCTCCTGAAGCGGATTCACTTATGTGAAGTTTATGATTGGTTGTTGAACAAAAGTTGATGAGATATGAAGCATGGATATACTATAATAGGGGTTGTTGCCGCTTTTTGTTGCCTTCCCTTTTTTTCGAGTTGCACTAAGGAGGAGGGGGATAAATATTACCCGATTACAGCCGAGCCGTCCGACAGCCTGATGGGTTATGTCAGCGGAGGAGGTAAGTATCGTGCAGGCGATGTCGTGAAGCTTATCGCTACCCCGGTGCCAGGATACGAGTTCTTCAAATGGGATGATGGAAACACCGATAATCCCCGAATGGTGGATGTGAAGAACGTGGGTGTTTACACGGCTATCTTCCGTGTGAAGAACGAAGGGGTTATGGCAGAGCACCTTTCCGGAGTCATCAAGGGAGATTTGGTTTTGAAAGATAAAGGCCTGAAGATCGACTATGTGGTCGATAGCGCTTTGATCGTGGACAATTCCGCCCTTTTGACGATAGAACCAGGAGTAACCTTGGAATTTGCCGGTGAAAAGGCTTGTATCATAGTGGAGGATGGGGCTGCCCTTCGGATGGCGGGCAAAGATGCCTCTCCGATCATCTTGCAAGGACCGAACGACAATTCCAATAAAGGATCCTGGGGTTATGTGGAGTACCGTTCCGGACGGATGGAAAACGAGATGACCTATGTCCGCATAAACAATGGAGGGTGTGACAAGCAAGACGCTGTTTTGCGTTTGACAGGCAATGCAAGTATCTCCATCCAATATTGTACGTTGGCAGGTGGATTGGGAATGGGAATCTCTTCTTTTGAGGCGGAAGGCAATCCGTTCAAATCTTTCGTCGGCAACAGAATTAGCAATATGGATAGTTATGCCATGCATATCTCATTAATGCAGGTGAACCATTTGGGCGCGGGTAACCAATACCCGAACAATAAGAACTGCATCCTTGTCTCCGATAGCTTGATAGAGGCGGGTGCCATCACCTTCTCCAATCAAGGCATCTCTTATTTGATGGACGGAGATTTGACCGTCGGCGAGGACGGTATCCTTGTCATGGAGGCAGGCGTGAATCTCTCCTTTAAGCAGGATGCAAAACTGCTTGTCACGACGGAGGGCACCCTGCAGGTCAATGGAACCTACTCGTCCCTCGTATCCATTCGGGGTATGCAGGACGGAGTGCCTGGCTATTGGAAAGGAGTTGATTTCCAAAGCAACAGAAATGCCTTTGGCGGAAATAAGTTGTATTATTGCCTGGTCAACGGCGGAGGAAGTGAGGACAACGGAGCTTGTTTGACTCTGGCCGACGAGGTGAAATTGGATATGAAAGGAGCTCAGTTCTTCAATAGTGGACATTATGGCTTAAAGGTTCGTCTGAATCCGGAAACCGCCAAGGTGGACGGAGTTACGAGCGAGAGCATCAAGTTCGCCAACAACAAGTCGGGTAACGTCTATGATGCGACGACCGACCAGACCTTGCCTGAATTGCCGTAAGCAATCGGGAAAATGGGAAGTAGGGGGATTGTTCGATGAATTCGGGCAATCCCTCTGCAATATAGAGAAGAGGAGACTCGTTAGAACGGATGGAAATCAATTGATCTAATATTATGATGAAAAACAATTTGTTATCTCCTTTACTGATGGTGCTACTGCTTTCTGTTTCCGCATGTGGAAGCAGGGAGAATGTTGCCAAAAAAGATATATTTCTTGTAAACAAGGATGGAAAATATGGTTTTATAGACGAGACGGGGGAATGGATTGTTCAACCTCGTTTTGAATTTGCGCATGGTTTTACGAAAGATGGATTGGCTCCTGTCCGAGTTGATGGCAAATGGGGTTTTATCGATGAAAAGGGAATGTGGATTATTCCTCCGAAGTTTTCTGATGTAGGTGATAGTTTCGATGGATCGATGATTCCCGTTCAATTCAATGGAAAGTATGGATATGTTGATGCAAGAAAGGGCAAGGTGACTATTCCTCCTCAATTTGATCGTGCCTTTGGTTTTGAACCTAGTTATGCCACTGTTAAAGTAGATGGCAAAGTCGGTATTATAGATTTATTTGGTGAGATGATAGTCAAACCTCAGTTTGATTGTGTTAATTTTCATCCAGAAACGGGTCTCGCTATAGTCGAGGTAAATGGTAAGTGGGGAGTCGTTGACAGAGCGGGGAACATGGTTCTAGAACCTCAGTTCGATGATAGGTCATACTGCTATGGTTGTTGGATGGAGTCGGGGATGTTTGCAGTCTCGAAAGATGGCAAGTGGGGAGTTGTTGACAAAGAAGGAAAAATAATCGTTAAGCCCCAGTATGATATGGTGGGCTTTGATTTATACCAAGATAAAGAAAATCATCCTTTTCCAAAGATTGGGTTGGCGGTTGTTTCGTTAGACGGTAAGTATGGATATGTGGACAAAAAAGGCAATTTGGCTATAGATCTGCAGTTTGAATATGCTACAGCTTTTTACGAAAACGGTTTGGCTGCAGCCAAATCAAATGGCAAGTGGGGCTATATAAACAAAAAGGGTGAGTGGGTCGTCCAACCACAATTTGAAGCCATAGAGTATTACTATTTTGACGGATTGACGGCTGTCAAAGTAAACGGGAAATGGGGCTATATAAATGAGAAAGGGGAGATGGCTATTCCACCGCAGTTTGATTCTTTTAGTTTGCCTTTTGATGAAAATGGAATAGCCAAAGTCAAATTAGATGGGAAAAGTGTTTATATCGATAGAAAGGGAACGATTATAGGACAGCCGTTTGATATTGCAAATGGTTTTAACAAAAATGGCATGGCGAAAGTTGAGTTGAATGGGAAGTGGGGAGTTGTTGACACCAAGGGCGATTTTCTTGTCAATCCCATATTCGATGATATAATTACGTATAAAAACGTATTTTTTGTACGAGAGAAAGAAAAATATGGCGATAAATGGGGTATTCTTGATAAGAATGGTAATTATATTGTGACGCCTCAGTTTGATGATTTATATTAAGTTATGTGAATTGGACATTTTTTTCTTTAAATATCCTCGTTTTTTGCGTCATTTTTCCTAAAAATGCTATATTTGCCGTTAAATTTTAACGGAATCGGTATGCTTTTAAGGTTGATTGCAGAAAATATCACCTCTTTTAAGGAGGCTGTGGAGTTTAATACATTCCCTTCGAGTAAGAGTCATAGCCACGAAAACCATAAGGTGGTTTGTGGTCATGCGACAGCCCTTCGTATGACTGCGATTTATGGAGCCAACGGTGCGGGCAAGAGCAATCTTCTCCAAGCCTTGAACCTTTTGCAGACGTTGGTAAAGGCTGAAACGTTGAGAAAAATTGATTTCTACGATGGTTTGGCGTTTCGGTTTGCTTCCCAAAATAGAGAGAAACCTTCGGGATTAGCCATAGAATTCTACTATGGCAAAAACATATTCTATTATCATATTGAGTTTTCTCCCGAAGAGATATTGATGGAAGAACTGCTTTTAAGCAAGAAGACCAAAGATATCAAGCTGTTCTTGCGTAAAGGAGAAGATTTTTCGATCAATTCGGAGTATGTGGGGAAAGGCATAACAAAGCAATTCCAAGATGCTTTGAAAAGATTGGTGCGTCCAGACATGCTTCTGCTCTCTTTTATTGGTAAGTATTATTCAAGCGAGGCTCCGCTTGTGGTGGATGCGTATCAATGGTTTGTGAAGAACCTACAATTGGTATTGCCGAATTCTAAACATGCTTTTGTTCCTCATCTGATAGACACTGACTCCAATTTTGCCGAGTTGGTGAATGCTATACTGCCTGAATTGAAGACGGGTATAGATAAACTGTTGGTAAAGAAGGAGTTGATTTCCGAGGAGGAAGTGAAGAGTGGCGAGTTGATGCAATTGGTTAAGTTGGCGAAAGAGCATCCGGGAGAACCTCAAAGCATGATGAGTCGATATTCTGACGATGTTAATGTGATTTATGAGGATGGCAATGTTTATCTAAAGACGTTGCTTGCTGTCCATAAAAACTTGGAAGGGGCTGATGTGGAAATGTCGTTGCGTGATGAATCTGATGGAACTCGTCGATTGATAGATTATATGCCTCTGTTGTATGTGATTATCCAGAAAAACAGAGTCTATGTTGTTGATGAGATCGAGCGGAGCATCCATCCCATTGTGATAAAGGAGGTTGTTCGAAAATTATCAGAAAGCGAGACCGCCAAGGGGCAGTTGATATTTACGACCCACGAATCAGGCTTGTTGGACCAAAACATATTTCGCCCTGATGAGATTTGGTTTGCTCAAAAGGATGCGGAGCAGGCTACGCAGCTTTATCCTTTGAGCGATTTTGATATTCATAAGACTGCCAATATTGAGAACGGCTATCTCAATGGTCGTTATGGCGGCATACCTTTTTTGTCGAACCTAAGGGATTTGCATTGGTAATATGATACAGAGAAGAAGAGACTATGACAAACGGGAACCATCGAGGGATGCCCATATAATCTATATTGTTTGTGAGGGAACAGGCACGGAGCCTGCATATTTTGCATTTTTTGAGGGCTTGTCTTCTAATTTGCAGGTTATTACAATCCCTCCTAAAGATGGTACCGATCCTTTGAAATTAATGGAGAGAGCCAAACAGGTTCTGATTGGGGAGGAACGAGTTTATACGGTTGAATATGAACATGGTGATACTGTTTGGTTTGTCATCGATACAGACACATGGGAGCGTGAGGGAAAGATTCTTCCTCTTCGAAATTTCTGTTCTGAGATGAATCATGGCATTCCCCAAAAATATGACGAGGTCAAGGCATATAGCGCATGGAATGTGGCTCAGAGCAACCCCTGTTTTGAGATTTGGCTCTATTATCATTTTTACGAAAATAGGCCAGAGAAAGAGCTAGTTGACAAGTTCGCCTCTTTCAAAGAGTTTGTCCATAAGTCTATTTCTGGAGGTTTTGACTACGAAAAAGACCCAGTAAGAATAGGCGATGCCATCAAAAATTCGGAGACAAATATTCAGCGAGATGTCAATGGTCTCCTTGACATATTTTCCTCAGAACTCTTTTTGTTGGCTAAAGAGATAGAGGCTTTTGTGAAATCTGAGATACAAAAGTTGGGAAATAAACTGAGATAGTTGTTATGGATTCGTTTTCCTCTTTGTCACGTTGTTGTAGCCCTTTCTCAAATCTCTCTCGTTTTCACTTTTTCCCCTTAATTATTTCCGCGACGAGTTATTTCTAATAACTTTGTAGAACATAGAAGTATTCGGTATTATGAAAAACATTCAGATGGTGGACTTGAAGAGCCAGTATGTCAAGATCAAGCAGGAGATTGATGCTGGCATTCAAGAGGTCTTGGATTCGACCGTTTTTATCAAAGGGGGGAAAGTTAATGATTTCCAACGTCATTTGGAGGAATATTTAGGGGTGAAGCATGTCATTCCTGTCGGGAATGGGACGGATGCGCTCCAAATCTCCTTGATGGCATTGGGGCTTCAACCTGGTGATGAGGTCATCACGCCCACTTTCACCTTCATAGCAACGGCGGAGGTCGTGGCTCTCTTGGGACTAACCCCCGTCTTGGTGGATGTTGATCCAGATACTTTTTGCCTCTCCCTGTCGGCGGTGGAGAAGGCTATCACGCCTAAGACGAAGGCCATCGTGCCGGTTCATCTCTTTGGCCAGAATGCGGATATGGAGCCGTTGCTTGCCATGGCGGAGCGTCACGGACTCTATGTCGTAGAGGATGCTTGCCAGTCTATCGGAGCCGTCTATTCGTTCTCCGATGGCCGCAAGGTGAAATCGGGTTGCATGGGGCATCTCGGGTGTACTTCCTTCTTTCCATCGAAGAATTTAGGTTGTTACGGCGACGGTGGTGCCATCTTCACGAATAGTGATGAGTTGTACGCCAAAGCCCGTTGCATCGCCAATCACGGTATGGAGGTGCGCTATTATCACGACCGGGTGGGTGTCAACTCCCGTCTGGATGCCATCCAGGCGGCGGTGTTGGACGTGAAACTCCGTTATCTGGACGAGTATATACAAAGTCGGCAAAGGGCGGCGGCCTACTACGACGAGGCGTTGCGTGACTTGCCGGGCGTGAAGATTCCTTTCCGAAGGAAAAATACAACCCATGTTTTCCATCAATACACCCTTTGCTTGGATCCTTCGATAGATAGGGATTCCCTTCGTAAAAAACTCGAAGAAAAAGGGGTTCCCGCTATGATATATTATCCTGTTCCATTACATTTGCAAAAGGCTTATAAGAGTGATCGTTACCAAGACGGGGCTTTCCCCGTGGCAGAACGGTTAGCCGCTTCGGTGCTCTCCCTGCCGATGCATACGGAGCTGGACGATGAGCAATTGGCTTATATCGTAAGCTCGTTACGGGAGTGTGTTTCGATTTAATAGGTTGATTTTATGGATGGAAAGGGCTTTTTTGCACATGAGACAGCAGTCATAGACGAGGGGTGTCGGATTGGTAACGGTACGAAGATCTGGCATTTCTCCCATATCATGTCGGGAGCGGTCGTAGGCGAAGATTGTAATATCGGCCAAAATGTGGTGGTCTCCCCGGATGTCGTCTTGGGACGGAATGTCAAGGTGCAAAACAATGTCTCCATCTATACGGGCGTGATTTGCGAGGACGACGTATTCTTAGGTCCCTCCATGGTCTTTACGAATGTGATCAATCCAAGGAGCCATGTGCCTCGTAAACATGAATTTAGACAGACAATCGTCAGACGTGGAGCCTCCATCGGAGCCAATGCCACGGTGGTTTGTGGAAATGAAATCGGCGAGTACGCCATGATAGGAGCGGGAGCCGTGGTCACCCATTCGATAAAGCCCTACGCTTTGGTGGTGGGCAATCCAGCCCGTCAGACAGGGTGGGTCAGTGCCTACGGACATAAATTGAAGTTTAATAAGGAAAACAAAGCCATCTGTCCTGAGACAGGGACGGTTTACGAACTGCGTGATGGCAATGTGTATGAAATAGAGTAAGAGAATCATGATAAAATTTGCAGTAGTCGGACAAGGACATATAGGCAAGCGTCATGCGGAGATGATTCGGAGGAATCCTGAATCGGAGTTGGTGGCTGTCTGTGATGTCCTCTCGAAGGAGGAACTCGGTCTGACGGAGTTGGAGGTGCCCCTATTCAGAAGCATCGATGAATTGCTTAATTCGGGATTGGATATTGATGTGGTGAACATCTGTACGCCTAACGGATTCCATGCGGAATATGCGATCAAGGCGTTGGAAAGCCACCACCATGTTGTGTTGGAGAAACCCATCGCCCTGACCAAACGCGATGCGGAGAAGATCGTCTTCAAGTCGTTGGAGATGTCTCGCCATGTCTTTTGCGTCATGCAGAACCGCTATTCGCCGCCTTCCGTGTGGCTGAAGGAGGTCATCAGCTCCAACCGCTTGGGTAAGATCTACATGGTACAACTCAATTGTTATTGGAATAGAGATGAACGCTATTATAAACCAGGTAATTGGCATGGCGATGCCAAGTTGGATGGAGGTACGCTTTTCACCCAATTTTCCCATTTCATCGATATTATGTATTGGCTTTTTGGCGACATCACCAATATAAAAGGCAATTTCAACGATTTCTCTCATCAGAATCTTACCGATTTTGAGGACAGTGGCATCGTGACTTTCGATTTTGTGAACGGAGGTATGGGTAGCCTGAACTATTCCACGTCTGTCTGGGACAAGAACTTGGAGAGCAGTATCATTATCGTCGGAGAAAACGGAACGGTGAAGGTCTCCGGTCAATATATGAACGAGGTGGAGTATTGTCATATCAAGGATTATGAGATGCCGGTGCTTGCCCCTTCCAATCCGCCCAACGATTACGGAGCCTATAAGGGGTCTGCCCAAAACCACCACTATGTCATCCAAAATGTGGTGGAGAAGTTGCAGGAGAAGGGCAGTATTACGACCAATGTCCTGGAGGGCTTGAAGGTGATCGATATCATCGAACGGATTTATGAAGTCCGGGATGCGCAATGGAAGAAGGGTAAATGATATCGTAAATGGGATAGCCCATATGGTTTTGTATTTTAAATAATTAAAGTATATGATGTTAGAAAAGATTTCTTTAAAGGAAAAGATTTCCTATGCGTTGGGAGATGCCTCGGCCAATATTGCCTGGCGTGGTGTTTCTACGTTTCTGTTTATCTTCTATACAGATGTGTTCGGTTTGACACCTGCCACGGTAGGACTTCTGATGATGATAGCCCGTTCCAGTGATGGGGTAAGTGATGTCTTGATGGGTATTGTGGGCGACCATACCAAAACGAAGTATGGAAAGTTCCGCCCTTGGATCCTATGGACGGCGGTGCCTTTGGGTATTATCCTTTCGTTGCTCTTCACCAATCCCGATTGGTCGATGGAGTGGAAGGTGGCCTACGCCTATACGACCTACATCCTCTTCACGTTGATCTATACCGCCAATAATATCCCTTACGGAGCGTTGATGGCCGTGATGACGGGCGATGACAAGGAGCGTGTCCAAATCGGTTCTTTCCGTATGGTGGGTGCATTTGCGGGCGGTATGATCGTGCAAGGTTCGTTGCTTTTCTTGGTCTCTTATTTCGGAAACATCAATCCTACGATTAACGTTGATCCTGTCGCAGAGTCCAAGTATGTTGTGACGGTTTCTACTCCGCAAGACGTTGCCAATGTCAACATCCATACGAAAGACAATGTGGCCACCTTCGTAATGTTAGGCAAGGCGGACGATAATGCCACGGTAGGCAAGAGTTTTTCCATGAAAGCGAATGAGACCTATTCGTTTGAGGTGGAGGGCGAGAAGGATTTGGAAGCTTCTTCCATCACAATTATCGATCAAAGCCAAGGTTATAGCAAGGCGATATATGCGTTGTCCGTTGTGTTGGTGCTTTGTCTTTTCCTCACGTTCTACAACACCAAGGAGCGTATCGCGCCTCCAGTCAAACAGGAGAGCAATCTGCTGAAGGATCTTTCGGAATTGGTTACCAACAAGCCTTGGCTGGTGCTTCTCTTTGTCGGTTTGTTGTTCAATATCTTCAACAACATTAAGCAGGGAATCACGGTGATCTATTTCACCCACTATGTACACAACCAGATTTTGGCTTCCTCCTATATGGTGGCTTTGATGCTTGCTTCTATTGGAGGTGCCATGATTACGACTCCTCTCAGCAATCAAATAGGCAAGAAGAACCTATTTATTGCGGCATTGGTTTTGGCAGGTGTGGCAAATTCCATCCTTTGCTTCTTCGGTCCGACGGAGATTCCGATGATATTCGTCTTTGGAATCCTTTCCGAGGTTTTCGCAGCCATTTTGCCGACCCTCTTCTTTACGATGTTGGGTGATACGGCAGACTATTCCGAGTATGTCAACGGCCGCCGTGCCACAGGTTTGATCTATTCGGCAGGTTCGTTTGCGACGAAGTTTGCCGGAGGTATCGCTGCCTACATTATCGGTATGGTATTGTCTAGCTATGGCTATGACGCTAAGGATATGGTGACTGTCCAAGGTGCAGTGCCTGGTATCGTGATGTTGATGAGTTGGATTCCAGCAATCTTTACGATGATGGCCGCTGCTTTGATGGCGATTTATCCATTGGGTAAAGAGAAGATGGCTCGGATGACGGCCGAGTTGCAGGAGCGGAGAGCTTTAGAAGCTAAATAATCATTTGATTGAGATAGTAGGGACGGAGCTGGTCGGAAAGATCGGCTCCGTTTTTTTTGAGGAAAAAAGTTGCAAAAATACCTTCGTAAACTAAATTTGTATCTTGAATTGCTAAACGATGAATTATGAATAGAATCAAGTTGATAGGCTGGGGCATGCTCCTTATGATGGGACTTTGTCAATGTGCCAATGAAAAGGCATTCGGCAAGCAGAAGGAGGAACCCAAGATACATATTTCGATACTAAGGGACTCTACCCCTTCCAACATCAAGACGTCAAGTTGCTATGTGGCCTCTTTTAGTACGGAGTCTCTTCAACAGGAGTATCAGTTGAGACGGAATGAATATTTGGCCGACGGAGGTGTCATGCTTCACGAAGAGTTCGCCTCGCACCATTATGCCATCAAGGTGAAGAAGAACGATACGATTCATTACCAGGGCTCCCTTTTTAAGGGTGACCAAAAGGGAATGATAACCATGGATCATAAGGAGGAGGCCGATTCTCTATGGCATCAACTGATGAGAGCCTTTGGGGAGAAGATAGGCATGTCTGAGGCGGAAATGGCTTCGGATGGCATGTGAAAAATCCCTTTCGGGAAACCAAGAGGAGAAAACTATGGTTTTGATATTGGACAATCTTTCTCCGATTGAGAAAAAACTGATTGAATAGGGTGAGGAAATTCTAATATTATTCGTAATTTTGCAAAGTCGAGTTGGCAATATTGCCCAATAGAGATAGTCGACACAAAACAAGTGTATATGGAAAGGATAGAGCAACATCCTATATATTCGAACAAAGTCATAGAATTTGTAACCGTTGCGGCCGAGTATTGTTCCATTATGGAAAAGTGCGAGGGGTGCGGTACGAAGTCTTTTTTTGACAAGATGACGAAGTTGCTTCCGTTGTTGTATCTCAAGACCTCCTTGCTTCCAGATTTGGAGGAGGAGTCGGAAGATGATATCCAGTCGTTTGTGACGGAGGAAGAGTACGAATATACGCAGGAGCAGGTTCGCTCGGTCATCGGCCAGTATGACGAATATTTGGAGGTGTTCACGCCGGATATGCAGTATAGCGACAGTCCGATTCTTTCCCATATTTCGGAGGATTTGACCGATGTCTATCAAGACTTGAAGGATATGGTTGCCAATTTCCAAACGGCAAACCAAGCAATTATGAACGATTCCATTCTTATCTGCAAGCAGAATTTCGAGTCCTTTTGGGGACAGAAGTCGTTGAATGCGTTGCGCGCTATGCACAACGTGCTCTATTCTGGGGCAGATTTGGAAGAGGGAGAATCGGATTACGGAACCGCTTTAGAGGATGAGGAGTTGAATGGATTTGAAGGCTAACATATCGAAGGAGGAACTTTCCGCTTGTCCTGTTGAAACCTTCAACGGAAAAACATACGTCATCCAGACACTTTTCGATACGGAAAAGGCTGTGGATTTCTTGCGGACGCAAGGGGTTGTCGGATTCGACACGGAGACGAAACCCTCGTTCCGGAAGGGAAAATCCAACCAAGTGGCTTTATTGCAGATTAGTACGGAAGATATTTGTTTCCTGTTCCGGCTAAATGTCATCGGCATTCCTCCCGTTTTGTCTGATTTCTTGAAAGACACGGCAGTGAAGAAAATAGGATTGTCCCTTCGTGACGATTTCCGTGCTTTGGGTAAAAGGGCTCCGATCGAGCCGACCAATTTCATTGACTTGCAGGAATATGTGAAGACGTTCGGCATAGGGGAGAACAGCCTCACTAAAATATACGCCATCCTTTTCGGAAAACGGATTTCCAAGGCTCAACGCCTGTCGAATTGGGAGTCGGCTATCTTGACGGAGAGGCAGGTTGAATATGCTGCCTTGGACGCATGGGCTACGAGGAGGATATTCGTCTATTTGGACTCTATGCGTACGCAGATGTCGCATGATAATATATGAAGCTTTGTATGGTGATGCCGTGCAAGGCTTTTTTTGATTCGTTGAGAATACATTTACAAAATTATATACAATTATGGGCGGTTTTTTTGGCACAATTTCAAAAAAGAATTGCGTAGCTGATTTGTTCTACGGAACAGACTACAATTCGCACTTGGGAACCAAGCGGGGCGGTATGTCTATGTACGACGAGACAATCGGTTTCACGCGCAGCATCCACAATTTGGAGAATTCTTATTTCAGGACAAAGTTCGAACCAGACCTTCCTAAGTTCAAGGGTAAATCTGGTGTCGGAGTCATCAGTGATACCGATGCGCAGCCGATTGTTATCAACTCCCATTTGGGTCGGTTCGCCTTGGTCACTATCGCTTGCATCAATAATGCGGATGAATTGGCTGCCGAACTGCTCGCCAAGAACATGCATTTCTCGGAGTTGAGTTCCGGGCGAATCAATCAGACGGAACTGGTTTCCTTGCTTATCATCGACAAACCTACGATAAAGGAGGGTATCGAGAACGTCTTCAACAAGGTGAAGGGTTCTTGTTCGTTGTTGATGCTGATGGAGGATAAGATCGTGGCTGCCCGAGACAAATTGGGCCGTACTCCGATGCTGATTGCGGAAAAGCCTGATGCTCACGCTGTTTCTTGCGAGTCTTGTACCTTCCATAATTTGGGCTTTGAGCCGGTTTACAACATGGGTCCTGGCGAAATCATGGAGATTACGGCCGACAGCTACAAGCAGATGCGTGCTCCGAACAAGAAGATGCAGGTCTGCTCCTTCTTGTGGGTTTACTACGGATATCCTGTTTCGACTTACGAGAATGTGAACGTCGATTGCTCCCGTTATTGTGCAGGTTGCCTAATGGGTAAGAAGGATGATTGCAAGGCTGATTTCGTGGCCGGTATCCCTGATTCGGGTGTTGGTTTCGCCATCGGTTATGCAGCAGGAAAGGGAATCCCTTACAAGCGTGCGCTCATCAAGTACACTCCGACATGGCCTCGTAGCTTTACCCCTGCCACTCAGGAGATTAGAAGTTTTATCGCTAAGATGAAGTTGATCCCTAACAAGCAGTTGCTGAAGGATAGCGAGGTGATCTTCTGTGACGACTCCATCGTGCGTGGTACCCAGTTGCAGGATAATGTGGAGGCTTTGTTCCGTTACGGTGCCAAGAAGGTTCACATGCGTATCTCTTGTCCTCCGCTCATCTATCCTTGTGAATTCTTGAACTTCGCTTCTAAGAACAGTGATTTGGACTTGATCACGCGTCGAATCATCCAAAAGTTCGAGGGCGACCATACTAAGAACTTGGATAAGTACAAGACAACCGATTCCCCAGAATACAACCGTTTGGTGGAGGAGATTCGCCAATCGTTCAACTTGAGTTCCTTGAAGTTCAGTACGATCGAGGACTTGGTGGAGGCTATCGGTTTGCCTAAGGAGCAAATCTGTACGCACTGTTTCGACGGATCCAGTTATTTCGATTGATTTTAAGTCGGATGGAAAAATAGATAAGGGTAGCCGGTGCAACTCTTGCACCGGCTATTTTGCCTATTCATCGAGTTTTTTTAGTATAAATCACCTTTCCCTCTTTTGTTATGATACGATTTGTCCTTGGATTTTTCTTTTCACTTCTATTCTTTACATTCTCTTTTGCCCAAACGGAATCGGCAGATGCATATTACACCTGTGTTCGGAAACACATAGATGCTTTTTCCCATTCGAATCAGGATTCCTTGCTCGTCTTTGCTATTCCTTATTATGGCGAACCTGATTATATCAACTATCTTGTGGTCTCCAACCTTGAAATTTACAACAATGAGGGGGCGTTTGAAGGGTTAAGGATGCGTGTGTTTGAAGGCAATAGTAAGGATGGCTCCTTAGAATCCGATGAATTCTTCGATTTTTCAAAATCTCCGCATCGGTTTACGAAAAAGGCCTTCTCCCAGTTCGCCTCGGTTCCATCGAATTATGATGAAGGGAAAAACTCAAATACCAAGAATATGGTTGCGGCATTTATAGAGAAAGGGGTTGTGAAATCCATCTATGTCTATCCTGATTCTACCTATCCGAATTATCATCGTCCTACATCAAAAGATAATTATCGGAATGCCGTTTTATCCATTTTGCTTCAAGTCGATTGCTCCGACCAGCATGTGCTCTATCTAGTGGCAGAGAAGAAGTCAGACTGGAAATTGGGTTATCCTGTGATAAGTAAAGACATGGCGAAAACAGGGAAGGAGACGTGGGGACTTTTCCGGGGTGAGTTTTCCAATCTCTCCATAGAGGAGGGGCGCATCTATGAACTTTCTATAGAGGAGGAGTATCGCCTTGGCTTGGATACAATCCATGTCATAAATAGTCGGCCTTGTTTGATGGATGAAAAGGGACAAGAACAATGGAAAAAACAGATGTGGGAAAGGTATCGGAAAGAAAAGAAACATTTTGGACATCTCCAGATTCGTTAATGAGTCGGCTTCATTTAGATGAGGAAATGAAGGTGGCGTGTACTGTCTCTTAAATTATTGAATTATATGTGTTTGTGTATATTTCATGATTATTAAAACTATAGTCTTATGATGCGATTTATTCTTTGTTTTCTCTTCTCCCTTGTGGCCTTCTTTGCCCATGCTGAGACGTTTTACGAGAAGGTGTCGGCGCAGACAGATGGTAGTGCCAAATCCTTGGGGACCACTTATGATTCATTGCTTATATTCTCTTTTCGCGATAGGAGTAGACATCTTGTGGTGACGAATCAAGAACTGTATGCCAATGGTTCGTTTGTCGGTTTGAAAATCTACAGGGCTGAAAGTAAGGGTGGAAAACTTGAATACTATGAGTGTAGCGATACGACAAAATATTCTCCACGTTTTGATAAGAAGGTCTTTCCTAGAGATTTGGGCAAGTTGAAGACGAATTTGGACGAGCCTTTGGACGAGCCCGTTTTGACGTTTGTGGAGAAGGGGGTTATTAAGAGCAGATGTTCCATTGAAAAGCTATGGGAAGATGAAAAGGAACAAAGTAATTATGAATGGATAGCCCTTGCCCTTTTGTATTTTAATAAGGATTCAGTTAAGAGGAAATCAATGGATAAGAGGGAGTATATGTTTTTATCGGTAGATGAGATAATAGTGGATGGTAGGAGATGTTATCCCATAAGGAGGTTGAAGCAGAAAGATGATGAATGGGAACTCTTTTGTGGCGAATTTACCAACCTCTATATGGAGTCTGGCTATATTTATCCACTTGAGGTGGAGGAATACAATCCTCAAGCCGATACGATTCATGTGATAAAAGTAGTGACAAGGGATGAACATCCTCATCCTCGTAGAAGGAAGGGTTATTTGGAATGGAAGAAAAAAAATATATATCTGTTTGAAAGATAGAAGTCCTGAATTTGTTTTTCAGCGACGAGGTGATCGTGCTGTTGGTGCGTGAAATAGTGAGGCTCTTGTCTAATTAAAAAGTGATTTTTATAGATTCAAAGAAATCATGGCGGCTGTTGTAGGATTATTTCTGCCGTTTTTTTACTTTTGTTATACATTTAATCACACGGACTAAACTTGAAACGTGAAAGAAAGGGTGATAGGTATATTTAACGAAAAGCTGTAAAAAATGTCTGATTTTAAGATTAAACGCGCCGATGGAAAAGAGCGCGAAATTTCCGGTTATATTTATAGTGCTCCGCGTTCCGACGTAAAGAGCTATAGTTCACGCTATACTGCAAGTCAGTTGCCTAGGAAGGTGGATTTGCGTCCTTATATGACGGCTGTGGAAGACCAGGGACAAGTAGGAAGCTGTACGGCAAATGCGGTGGCTGGCGCTTATGAGTATTTGGTCAAAAAGAATCAAGGGTTGGAGGATGATTACGATGTGAGCCGCCTCTTCATCTACTATGGTGCACGTGCTAAGCGGGGCAATGAAAGGAAGGATACTGGTTCGTTTATCTGTGACGCCATCGAATTGTTGGAGGAGGTGGGCGCATGCTCGGAGTACACATGGCCCTACTCGGAAAATAAATCAGTTGTTTTCCAAAAACCTAGCGACGAAGCCTTTGAGGAGGCCAGTGAACACAAAATCACTGAGGCGGAGCATATCCCGACCACGTTGCAAGCTTGGAAGAGTGCTTTGGCTGAAGGCTTCCCAATCATATTCGGTATTTCCCTCTTCAATTCGTTCGACAAGCAACGGAGGAGAGGTTTTGTTCCCAATCCGTCGAGTAATGAGGCTTCTCGTGGGTCGCATGCAAGCCATGCCATGTTGTGTGTGGGGTATTCCGATGTGGATAGGGTTTTCATTGTCCGTAACTCGTGGGGAGAGAGATGGGGCGACCATGGCTACTGCTACATTTCCTACGATTATATGATGAACAAGAACTACAACAAAGGTGACTCGTGGATTATTCGTGATGCGGAAGAGGTGGAAGGAAATGAGGACACTTGGTTGTATGACGACGAGTCGGTTTTGACCGATTTGAACGAGGAATTCGCCAACATGGACGAGGAGACATGGGAGGCAATGATCGATAGTATGGGCGATTATCCTTTCCCTCACCGTTTAGGCATCTTGTTCACTGCCGCCGCCCTTATGGATGGCGAACTTGCGGACGAGGAGCGGGAAGTGGCTATTGACCACATTGGCGAAGCTTTCCAGATTTTCGGCTACGACGATTTGGATCCTGCAGGTATCTTTGAATATGCTTCTGAGGTTATAGAGGAGAACGGCGATATCATTCAAGAGAGTGTTGATCTTTTCGGTGAATACTTGTCTGGCGAGGCTCTCGCTACGATCCTTCAACAGATGCGTGAAATTGCAGGTGCCGACGATATGGACGATGACGAGGCCGATTTCATCGACAGTGTGGAAGCTATATGGTTAGGCGGTGAGGATTCCGATGAGGAAGATGACGATGATCTGTTCGGCGACGATGAGGATTCTGAAGAAGTTGAGGAGGAAGAAGAAGAGGTCGATAATGAGTCCTTTACGGTCGTTTTGGGTGGCCCAGACTCTGACGAGCAATCCTAC
>JAGCWQ010000089.1 GCA_017961765.1 Paludibacteraceae bacterium
ACGGCTTCCTTCAGATTCCACCTCACGATGGACACCCTTGCTTTCGGCTGTAGCCTTCCCACTGTTAGGGCGGCTTGGGGACTTACACCCGTTAGAGTACGTTCGTGCTGGGCGAACAAGGAAGACGGGCGATACAAGAAACCTTGCACCGCCCGTCTATTCCTTATTCTATAGGACTCTACCCTATCGCCTTATCAAAGTGAAGTGACCGATGTATTGCTTGTCGATCTCCTCAATGTCGATCTCGTACCAGTAGTCGGTAGAAGGCATCATCTTGCCCTCATACGTTCCGTCCCAGTCCTCCTCGTTGGCCCTGTACTGCGCCAACTTCTTTCCGTAGCGGTCAAAGATCGTCACGAGCGCATCTGGATAGACCTCCTTCAAGTTCGTAGGGATCCACTGCTCGTTCGTAGCATCACCGTTAGGTGAGAAGAATGGAGGCACGATGATTGCTGGTGGCTCCATGTAGAACGGCATCGTGTCCGAACAGTTGTTCGCATCCATCACATAGGCCATGTGCGAGGTGAACAAGAGGTCAATCTTCGTATCCATCACGTCATACTCCTTGTTGTCCACCGAGTAGGTGTAGCCTGGTGTTCCGCCTGAAACCACAATGCGGCGTGAACGGATGTCCACAGAATCCACTCTTTCTATCGTAGGGTTCTCCGTCACCTCAGCCTTGTAAACCGCATCGGCATCGCAGACACCTCTCGTCACATGGAGAAGGAAGGTCGTAGGCTGGGTCAAACGAGTAACGGCCTTCGAGCCGGACATCTCGTTCGTGCTGTCCACCTTCATCCACAAGTAGGTCTCAGCCTCATAGCTGCTTGCGTCCATCTCTATGTTCGTGCCCGCACAAATCGGTGCGTTGCTCTCTATCTCTCCTGTCAACGGCTCGTCCACATTCAACTTCGCAGCCAACTTCAACTCTTGGCAGCCTGCGTACGATGCCGTGAAGCCGTAGGTGTATTCCGACTTGTGGTTGAAACCTTCGCCATATTCCGCCTTCACCGTGATGCTCTCGCCCTCAGTACCGCTCGTGATGCTACTATCGTCATCCCAAACAATCACCGTTCCTTCTGGAGAGACCTTTGTCAATGTGATCGTCGCCTCGTCGCCAGCACAGACTGTCTGCGCTGCAGGAATGATTACCTCGATTGGTTGAAGGACTACCGCCTTCTCCTCTCCATTCAAGATCTGGTTCTGTGCCGGATAGTCGAACGTCACCTCATAAGTAGCATCCTTCTTCGGAGACAATTTGGCAACGTACTTGCCGTCCTGCTCGCTGAAGAGGTTCGTGACATCCGTCGTCGTTCCGTTCATCCGCTCATAGACCGTGATGACTCCCTTAGGCGTCTTGCGGAAGGCACCCGTACCCGTCGTATCTATCGTGAACGTATGCTCCTCGTTATAGCATATCGTATCCTTGAAGTCGGTCGAAAGCACCAGTTTTGCATCCACCCAAACCTCTGCAGTCGTCTTTGCGTCGCAATGGTCAGGGTCGCTGAGTATTATCTCATACTTATGATCTTCCTCTACAGATGCCAAGGTGTTCGTCTTACCGTTGAAGGTCTCACTTCCAGACTCCGTCCATGAGATGGACTCAACGTTTTGGCTAGATGGCTCGGTAATCGTCAACGGGATGCTAACCGACTCACCCCTCACCACAATGTAAGGTTCGGTCTGGTTCGTCAACTGGATGTAGGTCTTCACCTTGAGTTTGCCTATCTCATCCTCACTCAAGCATCCGTGGCTGTTGGCCACTGCCTTATAGACTCCGCTGTCCGTACCCTTCGTCTCGAAGATGGTGTAGGTGTTGCCCGTAGCGCCCGTTATCAACTCGTTGTCCTTGTACCATGCCACCGTGTAGTCTTGAAGGTAATCCACCTTCAAAGGAACCTCGAACTTCTCCTTCTCGCACATCTCAAGCGTCACAGGGTCGTTTGTTATCTCTATACCTGCATCGAAGACCTTGAAAGAAACTTTGGTTGGACAGCCGTTGCTGAAACTCAACGTATAGACTCCGCCCTGCGTGCCCTTGAACGACTCTCCGTCCTCCGACGAACCATCAGGCTTCTTCAACGTGTAGGTCGTTCCATTGTCCTTCTTATAGGCAGGAACGATTGTGAAGTCCTTGCCGCAGAAGTAGAATGGATCCTCTGTCAACGAATTTGTGTACTCTTTCGTAGGAAGTTCGCTGTTCTCCGTGTCGCTCAACGTAAGCGTACCCTCCACTGGACCCTCGCCCAGTTTCACCTGATAGTCGCCCTCCTTCGTACAAGTTCCGGCCGTCACTACCAAGTGGTAGTCGTAGGTATCACCGTAGTCGCCACCGATAAACTCACGAGTGGTAAACGTTGCCGCAGTCTTGTCCGAATTGGAATCGGAGTTGCCGTTCGTGCCCGTCCACTCATATCTCACGTTGCTTGCTGCAACATTCGTCTGTACATCCACCGTGAAGGTTGCATTCATGTCTGGACAAGTGGAGACATCGCTGCTGGTCATCTCCATCTCGTCGATTGTCACCTCTATCGGGTTCATGTCAGAGACACAAGTCTGTCCCTCTGCTGGAGAATACGAGTATCTTGCATAGTAGGTACCACTCACCTCCACGCTCTCGCTGACCGCCGCACCCGCAGCCGCATCCGAGAAGTACTCGTCCTTATAGCTCTGTCCAGCCACCGTGTTTGTCAACTCGACAGCATCCTTCAACGAAACTGGAGTAGAACATACTGTTGGCGGTGTCGTCACCTGCAACGTAGGTCTTGCGTAAACGGTTACGAAGATTCTCTTCTTACCACTCTCCGCACCCTTCGTCAAATGCTTTTGAGTAACATAATAAGTATATACACTTTGCATAGTCTCGCCGTCCTTCATCTTAGATTCAGGCTTAGGCGCACCCGAAAGTTTGTTCATATCTGCATCATACCACAACAACTCGTAGTTGGATGCAGCCTCAATCTTGTCATTAATCGTAGCTACCAACACGCTTGTCTCTGCGCCCTCACAATAGACAACAGACTCAGCATCAGGTTGAGGAGCATCACTGATAGTCACCTCCACTCTTGCCTTCTCGCTCTCACATCCATCCACAGTTTGGGTCACGCAATAGTAAACGTATTGATCCTCACCTTCCTTCACCGAAGGATCAACCTTTGGTGTAGGCTCTGAAATCACCTCCGTTCCACAAGCACTTTCCGTAGCGTTATACCACGTAAGTGTCGAGTTCGCATCTTGATTTTGAATCAAGTCTGGTTCTTGCTGTGTCAACGTCTTCTCAAACGTACCATTCTTAGAATCGCTCTTCAAGTAAAGTACTGAGCCATCTTTCAATTTAGGAACGAATGTAACGTCCACCGTAAATGAAGCAGGATCCTTGCTCTTACACTCCTCGCCCGTAGTTGGGATTGTATAAGAAGCTGTCACTTCATATTCGTAAGTAGTTGTCTGAGTCACATTGATGTCTGGCTTAGGACCCTTCTCTGTCTTACCAGCGAAATTAGTCCAATAGAAGCCATCCAAATCGGCCTTCTTGTAGTCTGTCTCTGGCTCCAAACTTGCTACGACGTCCTCTGCGATGTTGATGGAACTTGCACAATATTTAGGACGGTTGCCATCCAAATTTGGTTTACGGACATCCATCACAATTACCTCGATGGTAGCAGGGTTACTCTCTGGATTAGGAGCCTTGTCTGCCACTTGGGTCACATCAAACGTATATTTTCCTGGAGTAGAAACATCCACTGAAGGAGCCTCTGTTGAACCTTTACCCTTCTCTCCTTTGACTCCTTCTGGGAACCAACGGTAAGTATAGGTTGCGGATGGATCATCATCAGCTTTTCCGAATTCAACCAATGTAGTCAAATCGACAGCCGTACCCACGCAAACCGTGATTGGCTTCACGACAGGTACCGGAGCGGAGTTGACCGTCACCTTCACCTTCTTTGCTTCACCTACACATCCGTCTGCATTAGTTTGACGCACGAAGAAGTAGAAAGCCTTCTCGTCATCAAGAGGAATAGTAGGGGTCGTTGCACTCCAACCAGAAGTTGGGGCATCCGTTGCAGACTCCGTCGTTTCCACCCATTCCAAAGTGGCATTGCCGACCGTAGCAGCCGCATCCGTAATAGTGAAGGTCTTTCCTGGATCTACCACCTTGTCAAGTTGCGTCGTTGTAGGAGCAGCAGGAATTTCCTTTACATAAATCTCTTTTTCCACCGCCTTGCTTGGACAATATACACCGTCCTTCTCAATGACGAGCGACAAGGTTCCATTAGAACCTGGCGTCTTGAATGACTGCACGTCGGCAGCCGATGTAGGAGAACCAGCCAACGTCCATTTCTGATCACCATCCGATGGTTTGATGGAACCCAACTCGACTGTTGTCTCGCCACATATCTCAGTTGTTTTGAAATCAGCCTCCGCATACGGCATCACACGAAACTTATACTCAACAGGTTCGCTCTCGCAACCCTCAGCACTTGTCACCGTGTAGGTATATTCATAGAGATCTTCCTTTCCTGACAAAGCGGAAAGATCCGTATTGTCTGGGGTCCACTTCACCGTGTATTTATTAGCAGAAGTAGGAAGTTTAGCATCCTTGCTTCCCTCACAGAAAGGATCAATTGCAGCCAAATCCTCCGCAGGAATTGGATTCACCTTAACGACATAAGTATTGACATCGCCACGACATCCCGTCTTAGTATCCTCCAGAACATAATAGAGAGTAAGCGGGCTATCTTCTGCCTTCACTTTTGCTACAGCAGGTGCATCTGTCTTTTTCGTAGCCGCATCATCGGAGAACCACAAGATATCATATCCTGAAATAGTCAATTCAGGAGAGTCTGTCAACTTTCCTTCACAGAAAGGATCTGGAGTCTTCAACTTCTTCTCCGGAGTAGGATTTGCATATACGATGATTGTATCGGTCAAATCACAAGGTGTTGTGGTCATTGCAGGATCGAAGTAATCATGGAAAGAGATAATATACTTAGTACCATCTTCCTTTACGTCCGACCAATCCACAGTGACTTCAGGTGCCGTGTTGTCTGTAGAGTTACATTTTTTCTTACCCAACAGATTGGCTGACTTCACCTCGTCCTTGTACCATGCCACTTCATAGTCATAATAATCATTATCATCCTTGTCAATACCATGGACAGGATCCTTTAAGCCAATTGTTGCAGCTCCATCCTCTTTACAAAGTTCCAACTTCTTTCCAGACAAGCGGCCCTTGTCTGCAGTAAATGTCCTCTTCTTGTCAAGTTCAGAACATTTAGCACAGTTCAAACCTGCCACAATAGGGATAGAGGAGATAGAGATGGCACGACATGGAGACAAGGCACTCATTGACTCCCATTCCTCTCTATCATCGTGCAAATAAGTCTTATCGCCTATAACCACACGGAAATAGACATTCAAGACATCACCTTCCTGAATCTTTTCAAAAGCAGGATGAGTAGCAGGATCTTTTATCACAAACTCTCCATTATTCTGTATTTCACTCAAATCATTCCACTTGATTTTATCGTCATCGACAACGGAAGGGTCTTGATAAGTGAATTGGAACAAATAACCAATGTTTGAACCATAAAATTGCTTTGCCACATCAGAGATTTCCGCCTTCAATGTCAAGACATCATCCACGCAAAGGTCCAACAAATCCTTCGCATGACCACTCAAAACTGCATCCACTGCCACATCAGGAGGAGTACATACCGAGAAGGTTATATCATCTATGGCAAAGTCACCTTGACTCGTTCCATAAGTATCCGTAATATTAACAACTTGAAGAACCACACAACTATAGGAATTATTCTCCACCGTAAACTTTTTCTCTACCGTACGCCAGCCTTCATCTCCATGCAACATTCCTGACGTTCCTGTACCCTTCAACAAATCCTCGCCCGTAGAAGAACCCTTACGAAGGACTATCGCCATCTCTCCCACACCCGCAGGATTATTATTAATGGCTCCAAACGAAGCACTAAACGTAATCTCCTTACCCTTACAGAGTCCACAGATTTCACGTTCGTAAATCACCTGATCCTTCAATCCGGAAGCTTTTCCAAATGCCTTGTCCACGTCAAATACAAGCATACCACCACGCCCCGTACCCGAAGCATCTCCATTCACACCTGGAGTATAAGGATTGACATTCGTGATACAAGAAGTAATATCGCCATTACCTGAATATTTATCACCCTTGATGTCACTACCTGGTTGGAACTTCGTAGAGAAAGGACGAGTGACATCCGTCCACAAACCACCATCTACAGGCACAGTATGCACAACTCCCTTCGCATCACGATATTCGTAAGTTCTATCATCAGGGAATGATCCGAAATCATCATAGAAGATATTGGTCTCCGCCATCGGCAAATCATTTCCTGAAGCATCCTTCATCGTACAACACTCCTTTGTCTCGATTTCAAAAGAAGCAGAGACAGACTTACATCCCGGAGGTGTAACCGTACAAGTCACTTTATAGGTCTTATTCGCTTCTTTTGGAGTACAAGAGAACGAGCGAGACGTGCTTGTTTCCGTAGAACCCGACATAGACCAAGAGTAGGTCGTACCCTCAGGATAGGTATGCTTCAAATAAAGCATAACTGGGTTTTCTGGACAAACCGGCATCATCTTGGCACTCGTAATAACAGGCTGTATATCACCTGTAATTTCGATATTATCAATACCAATAGGGAATGAGTTAGGATTGGTTCTGCTCACGTAGAATGTCACAGTACCGACAGAATTTGCCGTTCCCTTAATCGTAACTTTCTGAGCCCCACTTTTCGCGGCGATTGTAGTCGGCATAGTAGTTGCCGGAGAACCATTCGCATCCAAAGAGGTAGCACATTTTATTCCCGCAGCTGGCATTATGGCACCGCTGGTTTGGTACTGAACAGAGCTTCCGAACATAGAAACGGCCTTCCCCGAAGCTGTATAGGCAGCCTTCAATGATGCCTCGTCTATCAAATAATAGACATCCATCGTCAAAGTGACAGAAGAACCCGGTTTCAAACCATTCACCGTATAGGCCATGAAATAACCTTTCGCATGATCCGTTCCTGCATTGACCAACATATTGGTACCGTTACCTTCCGACAAGACAGGATCAATCAACTTAGGATTGGCCGTAATGGCCGTGAAACCACCTGGCTTAGTCGCAAGAAAGCCATTGGTCGCTTTCAAACTATTCCAATCTTTGGTGTTAAAAAGTTCTGACTGAGTCGTAATCGTATTGGAAGGCATGCCCGTCTGAATAGCATTTCCAATGCCCTCATAATAATCACAGCCCTTCGTTTCTGCGTCGAGTAAATCATCGACATCTTTACTAAACCATCCTTTGTCATCATTCGTCAATGATGGATTGCACAATGTCTTGCTCGTCTCGAATTCTGTACCGCCGACCACACATTGAGCATTTAAGGATGTAACACTAAAGAACGCCATCATAGACATACCAATCCATGATCGCCATCCGTGTTTTTCAAAAAACCCCATTTGCATATACTTATCCTTTTTTATTAATTTTCTCATTGTTAGTTCCCTACTTGCAGATGCATCCAAAGTCAACGCATTATAAATCAGGAACAAGACGTATTTACACTTTAAATACAATTTTGCTTGGCAAGGTACGATAAAATCCTGACAGAGAAAAGAATATTTTCATTTTTTTACATTTAAATGAAAAATATGCACATCCCCAAGGGAGAGAAAAGCAACTCATAGTCGGCAGAAATTAGCATTTTTCCCAATGAGAAGAATAGCATTCTCCTAACAACAAAGCCCCACACCAAAGTGCAGGGCCTGTACCAATTTTATACTTGCAAGATATCTTATTTTCCCAATAAAGCACGCATGAATTCGTCACCTGTCAACGTGCCGTACGAGCCAGCCTTGGCAGACTCCTCATCGTACTTCATGACTGAATCCGGTTGCATTCCCGGCTTGTAAATCAAGAAAGGGATCGGAGCCGAAATGTGCGTACGAATACGACATGGCGTAGGATGGTCTGGAAGAATCGCGATAGCGACAGGCTCGTCCCACTTGGAGACCTCCTCAAAAATCGGCTTCACCACCCTATTCTCCAGATATTCCACCGTCTTCAACTTCAAATCGACGTTGCCCTCGTGTCCAGCCTCGTCACTTGCCTCAATGTGCAAATAGACGAAATCATTCTCCTTCAAAGCATCCAACGTGGCCTGCATCTTGCCCTCGTAGTTCGTATCGAACAAACCTGTCGCACCTTCCACCTCAATAGGTTTCAAGCCAGCATAGACGCCGATACCCTTGATCAAATCGACTGCCGAAATCACAGCACCGCTCTTCAGTCCGTAAGTTTCCAACAACGTCTTCATCTTCGGACGATAGCCAGCCGACCAAGGCCAGATACTATTGGCAGGATCCTTGCCAGCCGCCACACGAGCCTTATTGACAGGATGTTCGGACAATATCTTTTGAGAACGAAGAATCAAATCGTTCAACAAATCCGCTGTTGCCTGAGCCTCCGGCACATCGGCACGCACCAATACATCCTTGAAAGGAGTACCCGGTACATCATGAGGAGGCGTGCAACTAACACGCTTATCTCCCCCCTTTACTTTTAACAAATGACGGTAAGAGATGCCAGGGAAGAACTTCACCTTATCGTTGCCCAACTGCTCGTTCAAAGCCTCAATCAACTGATAAGCCTCCTCGTTGGAGATATGCCCTGCCGAATGGTTCTTGATCTTCTCATTCTCTATACAAATGATGTTGCAACGCATAGCCATCTCACCATCTTCGATAGGCACACCCATACTTGCCGCCTCCAAAGAACCACGTCCTTCGAAGACCTTTGCCACATCATAACCCAAGACTGTCAAATTGGCGATTTCGCTACCAGGATGGAAACCAGCCGGCACCGTAGCCAACAAACCGTTACGTCCAAGGGCAGCCAACTTATCCATCGTCGGGATGTTGGCAGCTTGCAAAATCGTTTTATTATTCAAAGATGCGATAGGCTCATCGGCCATACCGTCTCCCAATATTATCAAATATTTCATATCATCACTTTTTACCCTATTCTATCGTTTCGAGGCACTCCCCTCGTAAGAAAAAGGCTCCGCCGACAAGACGAAGCCTTAGACCTTTTATCGGATATTGGCGATACTAATAATATCTCCAAAGACACCCGCAGCCGTAACAGCCGCACCTGCTCCATAGCCACGAATCATCATCGGATCTTTGTAGCGAGCCGTATTAATGATGATGAGGTTGTTGCTTCCCTCCAAATCGTAGAATGGATGACGGCTATCCACCGCCTGCAAGCCAACGCTTGTCTTTCCATTGTCCAACGTAGCAACGAAACGCCAACGCTTGTTCTCCTTCTCCAACAACTTACGACGCTCTTCAAACTCAGCATCGAAGCCCTCCACCTTCTTCCAGAAGTCGTCCAAAGTTCCCTCGAAGAAATCGCTCGGGATAAAGAGGTTCTTCTCCACATCGTCCTGCTCAACACGGATGCCCGACTCACGAGCCAAGATGACCAACTTACGGATCACATCCTTACCACTCAAATCGATACGAGGATCAGGCTCAGCAAAACGAGCCTCCATCGCCATACGGATAGCCTTGCTCAAAGGAATCTCGCTACTGATCGTATTGAAGATGAAGTTCAAAGTACCCGAGAGGACAGCTTGAATCTTCAAGATACGGTCACCACTGAAAATCAAGTCGTTGATAGTGTTGATGACAGGAAGACCCGCACCCACGTTCGTCTCGTACAAATATTTGATGCCACGCTTACGGGCAATGCTCTTCAACTCCATATAGTTGTCGTAGTCGCCAGAAGCGGCAATCTTATTGGCAGCCACTACAGAAATGTTGTGCAACAACAAATCCTTATATATGCTTGCGATAGCTCCACTTGCCGTACAATCGACAAAGACACAGTTGTAGATGTTCAAATCAATCAACGCCTTCTTCAAGGCATCTGGCGTAGAAGGCATACCCTTCTTGAGCAATTCGTTGTAGCAAGTCAAATCCACACCATCACGATCAAGAATGAAGTTAGCCACATCTGCAATACCAATCACCTTCACCTTCAAACCGTTTTGGTTCATGAGCAACTCCTTCTGCGTGTGCAACTGTTCCAATAGGCTACCGCCCACCGTTCCTGTACCAACTACGAAGAGGTTCAACTCTTGGTACTCAGAGAGGAAGAAAGACTCATGGATAGAGTTCAACGCCTTACGCAAGTTCTCGCTCTTGACCACGCAAGAGATGTTCGTCTCCACAGAACCTTGAGCCAAGGCTATGATATTGATATTGTTTCGGCCAAGTGCATTGAACAATTTACCTGCCGTACCTGTTGTCTGCTTCATGTTATCACCCACGATGGCGATCGTAGCCAAGTTGCTCTCTGCCGAGATGGAGTTGACGATTCCTTGAGCCATCTCCTCTTCGAACTCGTCGCCCAAAACCTCAACAGCCTCCTTAGCGTCCTCGTCACGCACACCGATAGAGATGGAACTGCCCGAAGAAGCTTGAGAAACGAAGAAAGTCTCAATATCGCTCAAATCCAAAGCGGAGAAGATTCTTCCGTTCACCGATTGAACGCCCAACAAGCCCATTCCTTGAACCGTAATCAACGTTGTATGGTCAATTGAAGAGATACCCTTAATAGTTTTATCCTCCACATCCTTATCATTAGAGATGTACGTTCCTGCGAAATCAGGATTCAACATATTCTTGATGCGGATAGGCACATTGGCGTTACAAGCTGGATAAATCGTAGGAGGGAAGATGACATTCGCACCAAAGTTACACAACTCCATAGCCTCCGTGTAGCTCATCTTGTCGATAGGATAAGCCTTGCTAATCACCGTTGGATCAGCAGTCATAAAGCCATTGCCCGTCTTCCAAATCACCAATTCGTTGGCATTCAAAGCAGAAGCGATGATAGAAGCCGTATAATCCGAACCATGGCGACCCAAAACCGTCACGTCATCCGAATCCACCTCCGTTGCGATAAAGCCAGCAGCCACCGCACGCTTCTTCAAATTTTGGAAAGCCTTACGCACCAATGGGAAAGAGACCTCCATATCGACACTACTTCCAACAAGCGAAGTATTAGTCTTAATAAAGGTACGGGAATCATACAAATCCGCATCGATGAAACGGCTGATGAAAAGGGAGGAGATGCGCTCGCCATAAGACAAGATGACATTTTCCGTGCGGTCAGTCAAATCCTTAATCAGATAGACACCCTTCAAGATGTTGCCCAACTCTTCGTGGAGCAAAGCCACCTCACGCAAAACCGTCTCCTTCATCGAAGTAGGGATGATACCTTCTATTATTTGGTTATGAATCTTTACGATGTCATTATATTCGTCAATATAGGTAGTCGAACCGGTTGCAGCAAGGTTGGATGTGGTTATCAACTTGTCGGTTATGCCATCTACGGCAGAAACCACCACCACTACGGGTTCTTCAACACTCTCTACAATCCTCTTAACTTGCTGTAAGTTCTTTATGGAGCCTACGGACGCTCCATCAAATTTCAAAACTTTCATACGAATATTTAATATTTAGTAACTAATGGACAAAGGGGCGAAAAAGGCCGACTTTGCTTCCATCCGCAAAGATAGGAAAATAAGACGATTTAAAATTAAGTGAGGCTTAAAAAATAACACACAACACTGGGGGGATTTTCTCTACTTTACCTATTATTTAGGATTGACAATTCATGAATCACTATTTCATAGAGGTGAAACGCCGATTTTTCCAGCCTTACTTACTTGCCATCAAAAAGGACCGAGAATCTGCAACAAACAAAAAAAACGGAACATCAGGATTTCTGACATTCCGCTAAAAACTTTCAGTCTTACCGATTAAAGCAAGCTCTTAGATGGCTTCCACTTAGCAACTTTCTTTGCAGGGATTTGCATCTTAGCGCCAGTTGCAGGGTTACGACCTTCACGAGCCGCACGCTCCTCAACGCTAAATGTACCGAAACCAACCAACTGAAGGTTTCCGCCTGCTTTCAACAAATCACTGATTGCCTTTACTGTTGCGTCCAAAGCCTTTTGGCTGTCTGCCTTTGTCAATCCAGACTGAGATGCGATTGCATCAATAAGTTCTGCCTTTGTCATAATTTTTAGTATTTAAATATAATTGAACTGTGTTTTTTCATGTCTTCCACCAAGTTACTCTTTCACAAAAATCATTCCGTTGACTGACATTTTCATCATTAAGAGCGAACAAAGATAATAAACTTTTTATAATAAGCAAGTTGCTTTGCTATTCCTTTTTTAGTAGTTTTGCTACAAACGAGCCCCTCAAAGCACCCATTTCAAGGATGCCGCATAGGACTTTCAAGGCAAAACAACATTTAACGACAGCCCAAACAAACAGACATTCAACTAATTACACACAAATCTTCTTTCATAAGCTCTACAATAAAAAGAAGAATTTTTCTTCAAGGAATGTCTATACAACAAGATTGAAAAAAACGAAAAATATGAGACTAAAATATATACCATTACTGATTTCGCTCTCTCTTTTTTGTTCAAACGCCCATGGCGACAATCCGAACGCATCAAAGAAAGAGATAAAAAACTACGAAACAGCCGTCATCCTGATGAATGAAGGCAAGTTCAAGGAGGCTCTCCCCATGCTAAACAAGCTGACCCTTGAAAACAACAAATTCGTGGAGGCCTATTGGACATTGGCAGAGCTTCACGACAGAATGGGCAACCAAGACAAGCGTATCGCTACGTTGAAGAAAATCGCGAAAGAGAAAGCTCCCCGCTACCAAAACACCGTGATGAGGTTGGCAGCCGCCTATCATGAAAACTGCGATTACGACAATGCCATCAAGACCTACGAGCTTATACCCGAATCCAAATCATCCTTCTGGGCAAGATCGAAGAAAGGAATCGAGCAGTGCAACAGCGCTTTGGACTTCATCCAACACCCTGTTCCATTCGAAGCAAAGAACATGGGCAAAAACATCAACACGGAATTCGACGACTATTGGCCCAGCATAACAGCCGACGAAGGATGGTTCTCCACCACGGTCAAAGTCGGCAAGAAGGAGGGCGAATCTGAATTTGGAAGAAACATCCACGAGGATATCTTCATCAGCAAGAAGACAGATGGAGCGTGGACTCCCATCAAGAATGCGGGTAAGGCCATGAACACCATCAACAACGAAGGAGCGCAAAGCCTCTCCTTGGACGGACGCTACCTCTTCTTCGTAGCCTGCGACCGTCGAACTGGTCTGGGAGGTTGCGACGTCTATTACTCCATCCGACAAGGAGACGAATGGTCCAACGCCATCAACCCAGGCGCACCACTCAACACCCAATACTGGGAAACCTGTCCGAGCTTCAGTCCGACAGGAGACGAACTCTACTTCGCCAGCAACCGTCCCGGAGGAAAAGGCAAATCCGACATCTGGAAATGCAAGGTCACCATTGAAGAAAACGGTATGTTGAAGTTCTCCGACCCCATCAACTTGGGCCCAGACATCAACACGAACGAAGACGAATTCTCGCCTTTCATCCATGCCGACAACCACACCCTATTCTTCTCATCCAAAGGATGGAAAGGCATGGGTGGCTACGACATATTTGTCTCCTACAAAAAAGAGGGAAGCGCAAATGGATGGGAAGAACCACGCAACATCGGACATCCGATTAACACCTGCAAAGATGAAATCGGTTTCGTGGTCAACGCCAACGGAGACAAGGCGTTCTACTCTTCCGACGGTCAAGAAGACAACAAGCGAGGACGGGACATCTACGAACTCAAATTAAAAGAGGGCAACTACCGTCCTAAGAAAAAGATGAAATATGCCAAAGGAAAGATTCTCGATGCCGAGACTCACAAACCTATGCAGGCTAAAATCGACATATTCAGTATCAAAGGCAACGAGCCTACCTTCCGCGCCGTATCCGACAAGTCGAATGGTGAATTCGTAGCCTGCGTACCGGAAGACGAGGACTTCGGAGTCCATGTAAGCAAGAAAGGTTATCTCTTCCATTCCGACTATTTTGCCAACCGAGACACGCTGAACTTCGAGAAGAAGGGGGTCTCCTTGGATAAGATCGAGGTGGGAAAGAAAATCATCTTGAAAAACATCTTCTTCGACTTTGACAAGACAACGCTAAAAAAGGAGTCCTATCAAGAGTTGAACCGTCTGATTGCCTTCCTGAAAGAGAACCCGACCGTCCACATCGAGCTCTCCGGACATACCGACAGCAAGGGAACACACGACTACAACATCACGCTCTCCGAAAACAGAGCCCTAGTTGCCTACAACTACTTAATCAAAAAAGGCATTCCGGCAAAAAGGCTGACGCATAAAGGGTATGGACCCGACCAACCGATTGCCTCCAACAGCACAGACAAAGGTCGCGCCATGAACCGACGCACCGAGATTACCATCACGGCGAAATAGGTGAATACCCCAAAATAGAAAACCGTAGTTCCATCCCTTCGGATCGAACTACGGTTTTTATTTATTAGCACCCCACCCAGAAGGGAGGGACATATCAATGCTCGCTATTCATTGCCAACTCCACCCTATTCACAGAGTTCACTCCATTAATCTTCAGCAAATTCATAGAGAGGTTGTTCAAGTCCTCCAAGTCATGGACATAGATAGTGATGAAGCCCTCGAATATGCCATCCTTGGTCTCCATGTTCACCTTATTCACATTCACGGAATGCTCATCGGAGATGACCTTCACGATCTGCCCCAACATTCCTTTCCGGTCGATTCCACGGATCTCTATCGTGGCAGGGAAGCACAACATACGGTGCGTCTCCCAAACAGCCGAGACGATACGCTCGCCATAGTTCGACTTCAACTTCATCGCCACCGGACACTGACGCTTATGGACAACCACCATTCCGTCATCCTCCACGAAGCCCAAGATATCATCTCCTGGTATCGGATTGCAACAATCAGCGATACGGTAGGTGGAGTCGTTCTCCGTCAAAGTCAACGTACTCTTCGTATCGATTTTTTTCTTCTCCACCGCTTCCGGACCAGAAGATTTGCCGAACTGCAACTTCCAATACTTCACCCAACGGCTTTGCGTCTTAGGCAAGACAGAAGACTTGTCGAGGTCGTCCAAATTATAGACACCCTTACCCACCTTGTAGAAAAGGTCATCCTTCTGCGTCTCATGGAAATTATCCATGATTTTCGACAACATATCCGTATTGAGTTTCTGCCCATGCTTTTCCAAAAAGGCTTCCAAATCATGCTCACCTTTCTTGATAAAGGTCTTGTACTCCTTCTTGAAAAGGCTCTTAATCTTAGCCCGTGCACGAGCCGTCTTGACGATATTGATCCACTCTGCCGAAGGAACCTGCTTTTTAGAGGTAAGGATTTCGACCTGATCTCCACTATTCAAAACATAGCTCAACGGAACCAACTTATGGTTCACCTTGGCACCGATACAGTGCAAGCCCACATCCGTATGCAACGAGAAAGCAAAATCCAAAGCCGTAGAGCCCTGCGGCAACGTACGGATATCGCCATGAGGCGTGAAGACGAAAATCTCCGAAGCGAACAAGTTCAACTTGAACGTGTCCAAGAAATCGATTGCATTCGGTTCTGGATTTTCCAAGAGTTCCTTGATGGTCTGCAACCACTTCTCCAACTCCGAATCATCCTTCTCCCCCGTCTTGTATTTCCAATGGGCGGCAAAGCCCTTCTCGGCAATATCATCCATACGGCGGCTACGGATCTGAACCTCGATCCATTGACCCGTTGGCCCCATGACCGTCACGTGAAGCGCCTCGTAGCCATTCGCCTTAGGCGTACTGATCCAATCTCGGATACGGTCAGGATGCGGTTTATAGATATCCGTCACAGCGGAATAGATTCCCCAGCAAGTCGTCTTTTCATCCTTCTCGTCCTCCACGTCAAAGATGATACGCAGAGCCAAAATATCGAACACCTCCTCGAACGGGATGTTCTTCACCTGCATTTTCCGCCAAATGGAATAGATGGACTTGACACGGGCATGGATTTCGAACTTATAGCCCAAGCCGTTCAATTTCTCCACTATCGGCTTAGAGAAAAGCGAGAACAACTCGTCACGCTCTTGACGTGTATTCTCCAACTTTCGGGAGAGTTCCTCGTATTTATCCTTGTGTTCGTACTTAAAGCTCAAATCCTCCAACTCCGTCTTAATGGCATACAAACCCAAACGGTTGGCCAACGGAGCATAGATATATTGCGTCTCCCCCGCAATCTTAAATTGCTTAGCCTGAGGCATGGAAGCCAACGTACGCATATTGTGGAGTCGGTCAGCCATCTTGATCAAGATGACACGGATATCCTCAGACATGGTCAAAAGGAGCTTACGGAAATTCTCCGCCTGAGCCGAAGCCTGTTCACCGAAGACACCACCCGAAATTTTCGTCAGTCCATCGACAATCGAAGCGATCTTCTTACCGAACAAGTTTTCGATATCCTCTACCGTATTGTCGGTGTCCTCCACTACGTCATGCAACAAAGAAGCGCAAATAGAAGTAGAACCCAAGCCGATCTCTTGGGCAACAATGCGAGCCACTGCGATAGGATGCAGGATATAGGGTTCACCAGACCTACGACGCACGCCGCTATGAGCCTGCCTTGCGAAGCGGAAGGCCTTGTCTATAATCTCGACCTTGTGCCTATGATTCGAATTCTCATAGACCTCCAACAATGCCGCATACTCACGCTCAATCAACTCGTTTTCTTGCTCCTCTGTCATCTGTACCTTTTCAACCATAAAACTCTTGACTTATAGGCGAGTCTTTAAATTCACCAATTAAAAAAATCCAATCCAAAAGAATCAACCAAATCTTTCTTACTAGAAAACGGAGAATTCCTAGGGTTTACCTGTAGAACCCACCTAATTTATACAAAATTACGGAAGAATTTAATATTATACACGAATAGGATTGAAAAGTTATGCCATTCAACACAAAAAATAAATGTATATCAAAAAAAGGTCGAATCGGAGGACCGACTCGACCTTTCTTATGGCATAAGCTTATGCTTACAATTTAATCTTAATCAACTTGCCGTTCACACGAGCCCAAGGACGACCTTCTACGTCCAAAAGAACCTCGAAACCAGACTTCTTGGCAACTGCCAAGCCATCGGAGCCGAAATCAGAAATATAATCGAACTCGTAAGTCGTGATAGGGTTTCCGAACTTGTCAACCAAGCCATACTTACCATCCTTCTTCACACGGCCAACTCCGTTTTGGAAGTCCTTAGCCTCTTGGAACTCGAAGCCCGTAAGCATCGTGCCGTCCTTATCAACATAGCCATACTTCATACGACCACCTTCGCTCTTACCGACAGCAGCAATACCCTCCTTGAACCAAGAAACCTCATTGAACTGATGGTCGATCACCACGTTACCGCTGGCATTGATGAAACCGTACATGTAGTATTGGTCTTGTACGGCAGCCAAACCTTCGCTGAACGACTTAGCATCCTTGTAAGAAGTGTTACCCAAAACGTTTCCGTTCTTGTCGATGAAGAAAGCCGTGTTCACGTCTGGCTTAACAACTGCATAGCCATAAGCGAAATTGCTAGCAGCCACATAGTTCAAAGGAACGACCACCTTACCCTCTTCGTTGATGAATCCATAGCGGTTACCCTTACCCACGCGAGCAAGACCTTCGCTATATTCGGAAGCATTATCATAAATGGCCTTAACGACCATCTTGCCAGACTTGTCCACATAACCATACTTGTTGTTTTTCAAAGTACGAGTTGGGCTTGGCCACTTATGTTGCATCTCAGCCTTTGCCTCAGCAACCAATTTTCCTGCAGGGAACTTATAAATGAAATCTTGGTAAGCCGACTTCGTATTGGCAGCTTGAGCTGCCTTATAAGCAGAAGCCTCACGCTCGTCACGAAGTTTCTGCAACTCCGCATCCTGAGCACGACGGTCAGCCGACTCCTTCATACGCTTAGCAAAAGCAGCAGCCTCCTCTTGTTCATGTTTTACTCTTTCAGCCTCAGCCGACTTACGAGCCTCGGCATCCTCACGTTGGCGACGCATAGCAGCCTCCAACTCAGAAGCAGCGACCTCCGCCATTTGCTTCATCTCATCATAACCCATGTCATGCAAAGGGTTGGAAGAGAAATAGTCCTTACATGCTGCCTGAGTAGCAGCATAGTCGTGCTGTGCATAATAAGCTTTCGCAGCAAGATAAGACAAACGAGGATTGGAGCCGCCCAACAATTTGTTAATCTCCGCCAACTTAGCGAAAACAGCCTTATAATTGTTCTGGTCTAACTCTTCAACAGCCGAAAAATAAAGGGATTGGGCACGCGCCTCATTTTGCGTTTGAGCAGACAATGAAGACGATAGGGAACCCGCTACTATGATTGAAAAAATGAGCTTCTTCATTTTTATTTCTTTCTTTTAAATTAATCTTCCTTAATTATTAAAACTTAACCATGGAAATCCACTACTCGTCTTGGCAAACGCGGAAACCAACACGGTTGTTCTTCACCTTCACATTGTACTTCTCCTTAGCCTGAATCGTACTGTTGATAGCGTCGTCAGCCCAAGATCCGCCCTTCACATAGCGAGTATTGTTGTCATAACTATCAGAAACCCACTCACACACATTTCCTGTCATATCATAGATACCCAAAGAGTTTGGCGACTTAGAAGCCACCTGATGGGTATTTTCGTCTGAATTGTAGGCACACCAAGAGATCTCGTCCAAGTTGTCGCCACCGCTATATTGAGCCGACATCTTGTTCACACCGCCCTTTGCAGCATACTCCCACTCTTCCATCTTAGGCAAACGGTAGTTCAAACCAGTCTGCTCCTTCAATTTGCGAACGAAAGCAACAGCCTCCTCGAAAGAGACATTCTCGACAGGACAATCGAAACAGCCCTTGAAGCTAGATGGGTTAGAGCCCATCACACGACGCCATTGTCTTTGAGTGACCTCTGTCTTTCCAATATAGAACGACTTGATGGAACCCGTTCCTTCCACATAAACCAAATCGATTCCACCTACGTTACGAGTTGACTTGTACTCCTTGTATTTCTGAATCTTCTTCAACTTGTTAGCTGGATAAGAGAACTTAGGATCTGCGTCGGCAGCCTTCTTATAGAAGACACGTGCCTCGTCCCACTTGGAAGAAGCGTAGAACTTGTCAGCTCTCTCTACATAATCCATCAAATTTTCGATTGGCATCGTAGTCGTATTCCAGAAAGAGAAATCCTTCACACTTACGACAGGGAGGAAAGTACGGTTGTCGAAGTACGTAGAGAGCGACTTAGCCGTATCGCCAGCAGCCAACAACTTGTCTGCCGACTTCCTTCTGTTATATTCATCGATGATATATTCAAAATCGTCCTCGTTCCAATACAAATCGCCTGATACAGCTACCACGTCAATCCTATCGGCACGTGAATAGACTCTTGAGAGCGTACGAAGGGAACCACGGACAGAGAAATCCAACTTTCCAGTTGTCAACTTCTCCGTCTTGAAAGACTCTTCCAAGGCAGCATCAGGGATAATGACACCTACCTTATCCTTCGACTGCTTACCTACCACTACGTTGGTGAACATCTCAGACCACTTCTTCGTAACAGGGATGAACAAGCCGTCCTTCACGCCAGCCTTGCCAACGAAAGGGAACTCCATTCGAGTCTTAGCCGAAGCAATATAAGCATCTGATTGAGAAGAATAAAACAAAACAGTGAAATCAAAAATGGCATTCACTGGGACAATCATGTCAAAGCGTTTTTGCAAATCAGGATATTCGGACAATTGGGCATAAGTAATCTTTGTCTTCTTAGCACCCTTCGTCACCGTAAATTCGTTCAAACGAGACCACTGTAAATTCGCTGTATAGACTGGGTCGCCCACCACCTTCTTGTAAGAGAAGTCAACGTTACACTCATCCATCAAATTAGCACTCTTTCCTGGCTTAACTTTATAAGAGAAAGAGCCGGACTTAACCTCTTCCGAATTTGAATTTTGTCCGCCCGCCGTCACCGAAAGGAATAATAGCGACAGCAGCACAATAAAACGATTTCTTTTCATGAAATTTTTATATGATAATTTTTATTTAATTTCTTAACATATGACCAATCGAATCGCAAATTAATAAAATTTACCCTTGTCCATCAAGTTTTCAACACTTTTTTTGACAAAATCAATGGAGATTGACAAAAGCATGGTTATCAAATCATTCTCTTATCCTCTCTGTTTCAATTATATAAAAGCAAAAATCAGGCCAAAGCAAGAGAAGTGAACAACCCCACGAACAACTTATTAACATGTTGATAAGTTTTCCGCTAGACAAGCACACCGTTTCTCCTTACTCCTTAAATTTGCATAATTATAAAAGTCCCCCAAAAGCAGGACCGCAAGGATGAAAAAGAAAGATCAGACATATCAAGATAGTAGTACTGAGGACATTGTTCTCCGCTACGAAAACGCCCAAAAAGAAGGCAGAAGCGAATATTTTGATGTAGACGATCTCGAGGTGCTAATCGACCATTACATGGAAGAAAACAAGGTGGACACGACACAAGCCATCATCCAATTGGGACTCACCCTACATCCTTGCAACACCGACCTAACCATTGCCAAGGCCAAGGTTGCCCTCTTCATCGGCCAGATTCGAGAGTCGGAAGAGATTGCCACCCACCTGCAACAGGTCGAGCCAGACAACCTGGATGTCCAACTTCTATCGGGGCAAATCCTCCTTTGTCGAGGCATGCAAAATGAAGCCAAAGCCTTGTTCGACAAAATCCTACAAAAAGACAGAGAGTACATTTACGATATCGCCTACGCCTACTTTGACGCAGGCGACTACATAAATGCCATCCCCTTCTTTGAGCAAGAGTTGCAACGCCACCCTACCAAGGAAGAGTTGGAGATCCTTTTCGACTTGGCCTACTGCCACCAGCAACGCAACGACTGGAAGAAAGCCGTCGCCCTCTACGAGAAACTGCTCGACGAAGACCCCTACTCCAAAGACGCTTGGTTCAACCTCGGACAGATTCACTTCATTCAGAACGACTTGGAGAGAGCCACGGAAGCCTTCGACTACGCCTACATCGTAGGAAACGACTACCAAGCCCTCCTTCAGAAAGGCAATGCCCTCTTCCAAAGCGGGAAACTGCAAAGCGCCATCGAGAGCTACAAGGAATATGCGGAAGCCAACGGGAGACCAGCATTCGTCATCGTTTACATCGGAGAGTGCTACGAGAAGTTGGGCGATTTCGAACAGGCTAAGATCTTCTATTCGGAGGCACTCCGTTCCGAGCCGACCAACACCTCCGCTCTGTGCGGCCTCTGCATCTGCCACATGGAACAGGACGAATACGAGAAGGGATTGCAGTTCATCGACCACGCCATCGAGATAACCCCCACCCTAGCTGAGGCTTGGCTATACAAGGCGGAAGGACACCTCAACCTGAACGACACGGACGAGGCGCTCCGCTGCTACAAAAAAGCGGCCGACTTGGATCCTGAGATGTCGGAGGCATTGTTCGCCATCGGCAACATCTACATAGACAAAGGGGAGTACAATACCGCTTTGGAATACTACAAGAAGGGGGCTAGCATCGACCAAGGGAACGACAAAATTTCCCTCTATTTGGCTATCACGCACTTCAAATTAGGCGAGACCGACAAAGCCTATGACCATCTCATAGAAGCCATTACGCAAAGCAATGAGTTTCAAGACATTTTCTTCGAAATTTGTCCAGAGGCAAAGAAGGTCAAGGAGTTTGCCACCCTTCTACAACTCAACAATGGCAACTCGTCCGACAACATCAAGTCTTATTTTTCCAACGACATATAAAAAACAGAGAAAAATGCTTTTTACGAAAATACAACACGTGGCCATCTTACTTTCCTTAGTCGCTACAAGTCTGTTCTTGACTCAATGCGAGACGGAACACCACGACTACATCTACAATTTGAAAGTAAGCACCTCTCAACCCATCCACGTCACCTACAAAATCAACGATGAAGACGAGATCCACCATAAGACATTGAGCAATGGGGAGGTTGTCCGTCTCTGCAAAAGATGTGACGTCGCAGGCAACGATATATGGGACATTGAGACCAGCGCCTCTATCTATAAGATCGAGTCGTTCATTGCCTACTCCCACGATTCCCTCTCCATGACGGAGAACTTGAACAGGAGAAGCTATTGGTCCACCGTTCCAGAAACCGTAGGCGACTCGGCCTACTACACCCTCGAAATCACCGACGATTGCTTCATTCTCGACAAGTTGAACGGTTTTACCTACAATGCCACCTCAACGGCCAACGACACCGTCATCATCACCAGCATTGTCGGCACTAACATCGTCAAGGATACGCTCATTGGAAGCCACAACTCTACGTTGCTAGGCATCAACGACATCTTTGTCTATAACGAGCACGCGAACAAAAAAGAGGAAGAGAAGAGAATCCAATATCTCAGCGGTTTGAGTTCCATCTCCTTGAAACTAAGGAAGGAGGGCACGGACTACAACCGGAGCATCAATCTGTCGAAAGAGGATTCCCTATTTGCATTTAGCGAAAAGGAGTGTACGCTGAAGATCCACGAATGGCACTTCGACACCACCCAAAAGAAACGGAAATGAAACAGTACGGACTCATAGGAGAGAAACTCGGGCACTCTTTCTCCAAACGATTTTTTACCGAGAAATTCAGCACAGAGGGAATCGATGCCCAATACGATCTTTTCGAATTGGCTGACATTCAACAAATAACGGGTTTGTTTGAAGAGAAAAAGCCGAGCGGCCTCAACGTCACGATTCCCTACAAGGAGCAAGTCATCCCCTTCCTCGACGCAATCGACTCGGAGGCGAAAGAGATCGGAGCCGTCAACACCATCCAATTCAAGTCCATCGACGGAAAGATCATCAAGAAAGGTTACAACACGGATGTTATCGGTTTCAGGGACTCGCTTCTGCCCCTCCTAAAGGAGCACCATCAGAAAGCTCTCATTCTAGGAACAGGCGGCGCATCCAAGGCGGTGGCGTTCGTCCTCGGCAAACTAGGTATCGATTACAAATACGTATCCCGGAAGGCGAAAGAGGGAGCCTTCACCTACGAAGAGCTTACCCAAGCCATCATCGAGGAATACACGGTGATTGTGAACTGTTCCCCTGTGGGCATGTTCCCTAAAGTGGACGCTGCGCCCGACATTCCGTACCAATACCTGACGGAGAAGCACCTCCTCTACGATCTGATATACAATCCAGAAGAGACCCTTTTCAGCAAACTAGGGAAAGAGCGGGGAGCTACGACCAAAACAGGCTTGGATATGCTCTACGGGCAGGCCATCGCCTCCTGGAAGATTTGGAACGAATAGAATCTACGTAACAATACTTCGAGGCTTGTTTGTCCAACAAGCCTCGCATCGTTTTCGAATGAAAATCTGAAGTGGCACTTCAAATTCTGCAAGTAAATATTCGCAAGTCCCGAAAGGCAGGGGGCTACCCCCTGTATAATGGGTATTGGGTGATGATTAAAAGCCTCGAAGAGGCGACACATCCATTACTATCACTTTCACCCCTTCGGGGTTCCAATACTTGGATTCCTATATTAAACGCATCATGCTGGCAAGAATGCTGGAAGTGTTGCGCATAAAATGCATTATTTGAAAAAAAGTGTTGCGTACGTGCAACACTTTTTGTTCTACATTCTGAAGAATTTATCAAAGATATCCCCCTATGTTTCAAAAGGAATCTTTCTTACAACATAATCAAAAGGAATTTTTTCTTGTTCTAATCTCAAATCATTATTCTTGAGATAATCGTATAATTCTAGTTCTTCTTTCGACAAATTCAATTCTGTTGCCACATTTGATTTTGTGCCTTTATCATTTTCGTTAAAGCGTTCGAATGTCTCTTTGTCCATCATAAAACTTTGGGTCGAAGGGAAATAGGTTCTTACTTGTGATAGAATCTCAAATCCCTGTGCGTCAATATCACCCCAATAATATATATGTTTACTATTGAGCCATTCTACATTTTTCAAAACTTCTATACCAAAACCATGTCCCCAAATAACAATACTATCATTTCTAATAGGGAAAGATAGCATATTTATTTTGTTTTCCACTATATATACGATTTGAATGGGTATGCTTAGCAATTGGAATTGACTAATAGGAATACTTAAATCCGTAACCCCAGCAAACACAGATTGACTGACAGTTTTGTCTAATATTCTAAAGCGAACAATAGGTTCATCGAATTTGAGATTAAAACGAACCTCAAACTGCTTTTCATCAGCATTAACATAATCCCCAATAATAATGTCAAGCAACTCCTTAATAATGCCTTTATTATTCTCAATAAATTTCGTATGAACATTAATGGGTAATTCGCGGATATATAGACGAGGAACCGGGTTGTTTTTGAAATACCTGCAGACTTTTAGCAAGCTTGTCCATTCGTTTTCTATAACCTTGTTTGGATATTTATAAATCCAATCTTTTAATTCAGGAAATGATTTTTTTATGTTGGCAATATCCTCTCTGAATTTTTTTGTTTCTTTCTCTTTGTTTATGTACTTCAAATAATCGACTTCCGTTTGAAATCTTATGACTGTCGGAATATCCTGTTTCCCGTGTTGTTTAGTTTTAACAGTTTGATATTCTACCGAATAACCATAGCCTTTTTTCTCTTTCGAGTGGTTAATCAATTCGGCTAATTCTTGATCAAACTTAACGGTGTCGCTATTAGGGCGTTTATCGCCAGCGATAACAATCGGCTGAAACGAATTGCCTTCGACAATTGACTGTAAATAAGCCACGTACTTATTCTCAGCTTTCTTTTTAATTTCAGTTGGCGTTATCATCTACCTGATATTTTTCTCGTTCTTGTTTGAATTGCTGAATTGTCATATTGAAAATCCTTGATTCGTTGCCACTGCGTTCTACATAGTGGACAAACGAAATATCATCTTGAACAATGTGAATGTTATCGCTTGGGGCTACAACCAATAGTTGTAGATGCAATTGTTTACACAAAGAAATAAGATATCTGGCTTTATCTTCATCTTGTGCCTTAAATGCCTCATCTATAGCAATAAAACGAAGAGAATTGGCTTGAAGACCGTCCTTGGTAAGACCAAATTGATATGCAATGGCAGAACCCAAAATTGTGTATGTAAGTTGTGCTTTTTCTCCGCCAGACAATTGCCCCATACTTTGATATGTTTTGTACTTTTGCCCCGTCTCTTTGTAATACTCTTCAGCCTTGTACGAAAACCAATTACGAACGTCCATTACCTTTTTGCGCCAAGCCTCGTCTTGTAAATGGGCGATAAGAGGTTGTATTTTAGTCTCAAAATGGTGGCGCCGACCATCAATGGTAGAATTGACTTCGTGTATGTTTGGTATTGCCTCATCTAATTCATTGCGAAATCTGGCAACATCTGTGTTGATTCTTTTTGTATTTTCAAGTTGAATATACGTTGAAGGAGAAGTACTGAAATCAATCTCTTTCAATGACTTGTTAAGCATATCTATAGTTTCTTTTATAGATTTATCCCAACTGGAGAAAAACATTCTGAAAGCAGCAACTTTATTGGTGACTGTTTCTTGTAAATAATTATTAAACTGTTCTTCAAAACGCACTAAATCCTCTTTTACTAATTTGTTATAAAACTTTTGGTACTCACTAATGAGATAGTAATTTTCGGCTTCTGGTAATGTATGTACGTCAGAACGCCAATCTTTAAATTTTTCAGTAATTTCTTCCGATGGATTTTTGAATTGTCGTATCAACGTGGCTACCTCTTGTCTTGTTTGGGTTTTCTCATTTTTCATTGCGGTTTCACGTTGTGAAACATCTGATTGGAAACTATTCTGTTTGCTTTCAATATTGTCGTAATTAACATCAAGCCACTGTGCATTTTCTGTCTCAAAGTCAGAAACGTCAGCATCGCCCATCTTATTGAGCAATAATGTATTATTTAGCAAGCGCTTGTTTGCATTCTCTATGTCAACATTTTTAATCTTGAATATTTCTTCTCCTTTTGCAGGTATTGTTTCATTTTCTAATTTTAACAATTCTTTTTTTATAACATTTAATTGTTCTTGCAACGTTTTTACTTTGTCATTTGTGGCTTCCAAGTCGGCTTTTGCCTCAGTCTTTTCCTGTATCTTATTCGCATATTCCTCCCAATTAATGTCGTCAAATTTAGAGAAAACATTGAAAATATAATCAAAAAAATCTTTGCGCTTTTCTATTGCTTTGATTGCAGCATTTATATCACGAATGTCCTTTGTGTTTTGTTTCTGTTGTTCCTGTAAATCCATGAGAGAGTTACGAACAGAAGCTATTTTTTCTTTGTTATTCCACCCCAAAACATAGTTTTCTCGGCTGTTGACATGCCTACGATCGTCTTTTTCATGCTTGTTGTTTACAGATTTTATCAAACCTTCAATAGTAGCCACCTTTTCACCGTATTGATCAAACTCGTCCAAGTTGGCAACACAAGCATAGTTGTAATTATCATAAATAAGATCCTCTACCCAATCGCAATATGGACTTTTCGTATTGAACTCCAATTTATCAGGCAAACAATTGTCCGACAACTGCCTATTGTGAAGATTTTTTAACGGAAAAGTTTCTTGGTAGCGTTGATAAACAATTCGTCCGTTGAGATTATTGAAGTTAACAAACTGATTAACTGCCTTGTAATACTTTTCTGGGACTATCAACCTTAACGCAAAATTATGGAGAATTTTTTCGATGGTATTTTCCCAATTCTTTTCGTTGTCTTTAACTCTAATAAGTTCACCTATAAACGGAATTTCAGTTGTTGTTGCACCTGTCGCCTGCAAAATTCTTTCCCGAATATTTGCCTCGTTTTCGGGAATATTGTTTTTGTATTTTTTGAGGGCATCAAGTGTTGAAATATTTTTTTCAATATTTTCTTTTATACTGTCGGCTTGGTTTTTCGCCAAACGCAGCTTTTCGTTTGTTGCTTCAAAATCAGTTTGGCATTTGTTTTTTCCTAATCGCGAATTTTCTCGGTTATCTAAAAACATTTGTTCAGAAGGGTTTTCCGACAAACCAACTTCAATTACTTTTTTGTTGTATTCCTCAAGTCTGCCTAGACGATATGCCTTTTGTTTTTCAAGACTAGCAATTTCCTTTGCCAATTCTTTAATCTGTTTGCCAACATCATCGCTTTCTATTGAATTTGCCAATTCACGTTCTTTATCCCTCTTCTGATTTTTTTCATCGTTTAGTTTTTCAAATTGGGCATTCAAATCTGCGAGTTTGCCTTTTAGTTCGGATAACTTATCATTCGCAAGTTCCACATTTTTATTGGCAAACCAATATACAGCCATTTCACGTTTCTTTTGCAATGCAACAAGGGAACATTCAATATTCTCTAACTGCTTTGCTTTTTGATCAATTGGTTTCAACTGCAAGATTTGCTCTTTAACCTTTTCAATCTTTGTTTTTGCCCCAATCAAAGTCGCAAAACTCTCATTCAAACGAGCATATTCGGATTCTGAATCTCGCTGTTCAAGCATATTGTTTCGGATAAACTCATCTAGATCGTTTAATACTTTTACACCAACTATTTGATTAAACAATGTCAATGCTTTATTAGATCGCAAACCTAACGCAGATATAAAACGGTCTGTGTAGTCTTTAATAAAATCATAAAATTCAATTTGTCGTTTAGGCACATTAGAATTGTATTTTTTATCTAATACTTTTTTCCAATCGCCTTTGCTGCCATTGAACCCAGAAAGATCAGCTTCAATTGTCAGTGGTTGATATGAAAAACCGTATGTGCATTTTAAATCTCCATTGACAAAATAACGCACCTGAAAAAGTGTTACAACTTTCTTATGATTGTTGGCAAAAGATGCCAATATTATTGAATATGTAGACTTATCGCGGAGTTGCTGAGTTTTTACAGAGGCATCACCCTCGGCTTGAATATTACCGTAATTGCCAAGCACGTATGTTTCTTCGTTTCTGTCACCTTTTTTCTCGATACCCGATGATTGGTTATAGAATCGATCCTTTTTGGCAGGCACAAGCAATGTTAAAAGTGCGTCAATTAACGTACTCTTGCCCGAAGCGTTGGCACCCGTAAGCAACGAATTGTTGCCTTGCGGTGCAATTCGGTAAATTCTATTGTGGAATGTTCCCCAATTGAACAATTCCATATAATTTAAGCGAAAACCTGACGTACCCGCATCAGTGGTGAAAATATCATATTGTCCCTGCATATTCTTTTAATTTTTCCTTGAACATATCCAAATCTTGGATTGTTACCTTTTCTTTGATTATTCGATGTATTTTGAATCTTATTTCGCCGTTGATGCGCTTGATTTCCCTTAAGAAACCTAAATCACACACGTTTTGAATATAACGGTCTAAGTCTTTTTCCAATTTTGCCTTATTATAATTATCGGGCAAAAATAGTTTTATCTCATCTTTAATCTCATTGTTTGTGATAATCTTGTCAAATGATTGGGTTTCTGTTGGGTTTCTGTCGTAATCTTCCAAAACCTGTCGCAAGACAATAAGCACTAACGAAATTTCAAAACCCAACTGCCGCCTCGACACCAAATTTAATGTTGTATCGTCATCATAAACAATTTGTTTTACATAAGCAAAACCTTCGTCTTCTTTGAGAATCAGTTCCAAACCAATCACTGACAAATAATCCTGAATATCAGATTGATAATTAACAATATCGTTCCAAACTGGAGAGTTCTTCTCAACTGTCTTTTTCAGAAGACTCACCAACGCTTTTGAATATGGTTTTATCTCATTCATTTTGAAATGATTATTTTGGGGATTAGTATTCGTTTTTTATGCTCGACATCAAAGTCGATAGGCTGTTGTTTGTCAGCGTTTATCGTTTTATGTTTAAAATGATTCAGCACCCCGAAATAACCGAAGAGTTCGGGAAGCCCTTGCTGCAAAGGATGTTTTGTTATTACATCTGAGAGTGTAATTTGGTTTTTATCTCTAAGCGCAGTGCGAATATTCTGTTCGAGCATTTTCTTATCGATAATAATATTGCCGAAAACCTTTCCAAGATCACTCAAATCGTTGATATTTAGTTCACTTGATGTAGGTTTCAATGTATACTCTATATTTTCAGACTGATCAAAAGTGATTTTACGATCGAATGGAATCTTTATGTCAATATCATCATCAATTGAAAGTGAAATATCAGGTCTTTCATTCTTTTTTGATATATCAATCAGCAAATTTTTAATGTCTTGAACAATTTGCTTGGTAATGTCCGACCGAGACGAAACGTTCTCTCGAATAATACGGCTGAGTTTATCAGCCATTTTGTCGTTAGTTTGATAGACTTTGTTTCCTGATTCGTACAGATAGGAAACCATATTTTCCAAAAATGTGTCGCTTGTGTCTATATTTCTATCTTTAAGTGTTTTAAACAAGTCTGAAATCATCGTTTCCAACTCAGTTTGCATTTCACGAGCAAGAAGAAACTCCCAAAAAGCATAGAAACTTTTGCCTTGCGGACTTGATTTCAATTCGTCTAAGGCATCAAACGTATATTGCAAAATTCCTCCCTTGTTGAGTGTCGGATCGATCTGCTTTTGATAAATCTCTTTGATTATACTTTTGAAATTGTCATCCACGTCTTTGAAATCCGACAATAATTCCTTTGCCAACTTGCTGATTTGCTGGAATCTTGGCACGATTTCATATTCCTCAAAAACTTTTACATTTTCACCGCTTTTAAGCCGTTGTATTTGATGCTCTATTTCTTGCTTCTTATCTTCCAATAGTTGCAAACGTTTTTCTTTGTCCTCGTTGGTATACTCTACCAATTCTCTGAGTTGAGTGATAATCGACTTGAATTTTGACTCAGTACCTATATATTCTTCTCGTTTTAATCCAGAAAGCCAATCTATCACCTTGCTTGTGTGCGACGACAATTCATAATAAATATCGCCATCTTCATTTTTGTAGTTGGTTAAGAAACCGCTGTCTGTCCATTCCTTTATGTATTTAACCGCTTTTTCTTCGTAAGTATCGGATGGCAGAATGTCGTTTGCCTCATCGTCTGCATCTCCTATATTGTTCAGATAATCAGCAAGTCGATTATGAATGTTTTCAGAAGAAATAGCGGTTTCATCGGAAAAAGCATTTGTCAGAAACTCAAGGACAAGCCCACATCTCCTCATTCTGAGAAGAGCAACACTCGGGGATTTGTCTAAGACCTCTAATATTTGACGTTGCAATAACATTGTTTTTTAGATTAAACAAACGTAAAAATAACACTATCTCCTCAACCATCCAAACTTTAATACTTCTGCTTATTAGGTATCACCCCTCTCACACCTCCCTTCGGGTTCTCCACATCGCCTTTGTATCTTGGAATCAAGTGGATATGAACATGGAAGACACTTTGTCCGGCAGCTTCGTCCACGTTGATGCCCACATTGAAACCGTCGGGATGGAAAAGATTTTCCAACCTCTTTTTGCAATGGTTCACCATCAGCCATAACGCACGTTGCTCATGTGTTGTCAAGTCAAAATAGCTGGAGACATGACGCTTGGGGATTATCAACGTATGGCCTTGGCTGACAGGATACCCATCGAAGAAGGCCAAGGCAGTTGCCGTTTCGCAGATCAGCTCCACTTTGGGATTCAGATTGCAAAAGGGGCATCCTTTGACTATTTCATACTCCTTTTTATAATCGGTCTTGTTGAAATACCTGTACTCATAGATTTCACAATTCTCGTTCAAAAAGAGACTCTTGTAAGGCAAGACCACATTGCATTGATAGGTCGGTTGCTTGTGGACAAAATGCGTTCGGAACCCTTCAAACTTCAAGTCCCGACGAACGGTGAAATAAGCTGTACCCGTGGGCTTCAACAACTCAGAAACCGACATCAAGACCTCTGCTTGCTCTTCAACCTCAAGAACGTTGAGCACATAGTTGCAGAGGATAGTATCGAAACGTTTCGTTGGATACTCAGGACGATAGTAGTTGTCGTAACCGATAATATCATAGCCCTCTTTCTGCAATTGGTCCGTATCGAAGCCAAAGCCACAACCGAAATCCAAAATTTCGCCTTGCAGGAGGTTCTTTTCTTTCAACAATCGGGTTGGGAACGAAATCGTCGTCCGTTCCTTGGCTGTCAAATGAGGGTTGTTCTTGATTCTTTTCATGGTTGCCACATCTTAAACCCCATGTTCTCAGCTATTTGCACCATAGGGGAAAATGTCTTTTTTAAAACAGTGTAAAAATCTTTTTCTGAAAGTTTGATCAGCTCTGAAACAGAATCATAAACTATCAGATAATCCTCAAAGATAGCATTATTCTGATTCTTTTCATACATGGCCTTCAAGGCTTTTTGTTGAAGGTCGGCAAAGGGTTCCAAATAGCGATCCAACGAGGGAAGATGATTGCTTTTCGAAGAGTTGACGCTTGAATCGGCTGGAATCAAGTTCCATAACAGATTGTGAGAGACGAAACTCCATGGCACAAAGTGATCTAAGTCGTACTGCTTCGGCAACAAAGGTTTGCCTGTGTAGATGCAGTTTATGTTTCCTACGATTTCAATATAACCATCCCAAAACTTATGCTGCTTTGTCAATGAATCTCTTTGAATCGGCTTGATGAGTTTAGAGGGCACATCTGGCACGTTCGGATTGCGTTTCTGCAAGAAGACCGTTAGATTCCAAAAAGCAAAATCCCTCAATATAAGGTAATGTTCTGCGAGATAATCCATCCACTTGGGATTCATCTCTATGGACTCTTCCTTTATGACGTAAAGGCATTCGTTTTCAAACTGTTGAGAACGAAAAACCACATCCCCGTCATTGGTGTATTTAATCCATGGCGATAGAAATCGATACGGCACATTCAGTATGAAGACACGCAAAAGGCTCTTTATGCGACTATTGCCGAGGTTGTCAATCAGCGTCTGTTTGATTTTCTTTTTGTCCGCATCTATTGGAATATTCAGTTCGCGCTGTAAAGCGAGGGACTGAACGTACAAAGAATCCGACTTTCCAAAGGACAATTTAAAATAGTGGATGGGATACCACGATTCAGCCACCATTCCAGCAATGATTTCCCAGAAAGATATTTTTGTCTTCCTCTCTTTCACCACAATATCCATCAACGCCACGAACCAATAGAACTTATAGGTGGCGGTAGTGTTGCCGAAAATTCCGGCAAGGGAGGAGATGGGGAGATGGTGGTTCTGTGGGAGTTTTATATGATCTTCTTGAATTCGGTTCATCGGATTGTGATTTTTGCATTCAAACAATAACTTTTCCTTCGCAAAAGCAGACTTTCTCCTCGGCTATAAAAACAGTGCGTAGGGACAAAGCTCGCCTTGCCCCACGCACCTATCTCTATCATAAATTATTCAAATCCGTCCGGATCTGGCTCCATACATCTTCGCTCAAACGTGCGCCCACAACCTGGACAATCTGACCGGAGAGTAAGGATCCATATTTGCCTGAAAGTTCGATGGAATCGCCACGCAATTGTCCATACAAGAAGCCAGACGCATACAAGTCGCCCGCTCCGGTAGAGTCCAAACAATGATCAGGACCTATTGGCTTCACGAAGATCTTCTCCGAACCACGTTTCACAAAGGAGCCCTTCGCACCCACCTTTACGACAACCGTCTCACACATCGTGGCCATCTCGTCGAGCGCAGCCTCCGCCTCTTTTCCCGTGAACGCCTTCGCCTCCTCCTCGTTGGCAAAAACCACATCCACGTAATTGCGGACCAAATCACGCATGAACTCCAAATTATCGGCCACCAAATTATAGCTTGCCAAGTCGAAAGAGACTTTCAATCCCTTATCCTTCGCCTTCTTGAGAACTGCCGTTATAAACTCATGGTCGAACGCCAAATAGCCCTCCACATGGCAATAGTCATAGCCGTCAAACATCTCAGACTTGACATCCGCTGCCGACATTTCACTGGCTGCACCCAAGAAGGTCGCCATCGTCCGCTCGCCATCAGGAGAAACCAACGACGCACATATACCCGAAGGGTTCTCGCTACGAATCAACGAAGTCTTCACCCCATTTTTAAGGGAATCTGCCTCAAAGAATCGGCCAAAACGATCATCGCCAATCTTGCCGACAAAACCAGCCTCAACACCCAACTTGGCCAATCCATAGATGGTATTATTGGCAGAACCACCAGTCACCATTGCACAATCCTGATTCTTAATGGCCTCCACGATCTTATCTGAGACCGTACGATCCACCAACTGCATACTGCCCTTCGGCAACCCGAAATCAGACAATAGCCTATCACTCTCCATTACAGCCAAGACATCCACCAAGGCATTTCCCAAACCTATAATCTTCTTCATGAAAATTAAATC
>JAGCWQ010000090.1 GCA_017961765.1 Paludibacteraceae bacterium
GAGTTCTATGAAGCAAGAGTATCGGTTGGGAACAACGAACACAGAACAATCATATTTGCAATAGACTCTAATTCTTTTATAGAATGCAAACGGGTTCTCTTACTAAATTTCTTTATCAAGAAGGACACTAAACAATACAGAAAAGAAATAGAAAAAGCTCGTCGAATAATTAATAGATATGTATAGGAGGGATAGTCTTATGGTTAAATTTGATGAAGAGAAATTATCAAAACTGACGACGGGGTCAGAACATTTGAAAAGGAAATACGGGGAGAAAGGCACCCTAAGCCGAGAGGAATTCGAGGCCAAAGCGCAAGCCTGGCACTATGCCAATCTATTGCGTGACGAAAGGAAACGTCAGAAACTCACTCAACAACAATTGGGCGAACGCATCGGCAAAAAGAGGGAATACATATCATCCTTGGAACATGGACGGACTGATATGCAACTTAGCACCTTTATGCTTATTGCAAACGCTTTGGGGCTTAAGTTTTCATTAGTTGTCGGATAGCATCCCGACAAAGGATATATTCACAATTTCACTTTCTAAAGACGACAATATGCAGATAAAAAACGACCTCACATCTCCGTGTAAGGTCGTTTGTAAAAAATCTATTGAGAATTAAGGTGGATCTCCGTCTGAAACTGAATGCGTCAAAAACATCATCTCTTCGTGGAGATCTGCGTTTCAATTAACAAAGAATCTTATCAATCTGCGTGAGTTCCGCTTCCGAGAAATCCAAGTGCTCCAAGGCTTTCAGATTGTCCATCAACTGGTTGACGGAACGAGCACCCACGATGACGCTCGTCACACGTCTATCCCTCAACAACCAAGCCAAAGCCATCTCCGCCAAAGTCTGTCCTCTCTTCTCCGCCAAAGCATTCAACGCCTTGATCTTCGCCAAAACGTCCGGCGTAATGGAGGATGCCGGCAAAAAGCTATTCGGACGAGCCGCCCTTGAATCAGCTGGGACACCGTTCAAATACTTATTCGTCAGAAGTCCTTGCGCCAACGGAGAGAAAGCCACCATGCCCACTCCCTCTTGCTCCAACAAAGGCAACAATCCTGGTTCCGTCCAACGGTCGAACATCGAGTAGCGTGCCTGATGAACCAAACAAGGCACCTTGTACTCCTTCAAGATAGCGACAGCCTGTCTCGTCTGTTCCACATCATAGTTGGAGATGCCCACATAGAGTGCCTTTCCTTGCCTAACGATATCGGCCAACGCCCCCATCGTCTCCTCCAACGGCGTATTAGGATCTGGACGGTGCGAATAGAAGATATCCACATACTCCAACCCCATCCGCTTCAAACTTTGGTTCAAACTAGCCAACAAGTACTTGCGGCTACCCCACTCTCCGTAAGGGCCAGGCCACATGTCATAGCCAGCCTTTGTCGTGATAATCAGTTCATCTCGATAGCGACCCAAGCCATGAGCCAAAATCCGACCGAAATTCTCCTCCGCCGAACCCGGAACGGGACCATAGTTGTTTGCCAAGTCAAAGTGGGTAATTCCATTGTCGAATGCGGCATAGGCCACCTTCTCAAAATTCTCGAAGAGATCCACGCTACCGAAATTGTGCCAAAGACCTAAAGAGATGGCAGGCAACAGCAAACCACTCCGTCCACAACGACGATAGGCCATTTCTGAATAACGGCTTTCCGCTGCCACATAGGGCAAAGCAGCATGAAGGTTGGGCGTACCCACTTTTTGATTGATTTCATCGAATAGCATAACAAAACTTATTTAACATTTATACTTACCATTTGAGATACTTCCATTGCTGATGACAACAAAGGAACGAATCTACTCGTACCACAAAATTTCTCAAAAAAAGGGAAGGATCGAAACCCTTCCCCGATTGGAATATATTTACTTATTATTCTTCAGCCTTGAATTTCAAAGACTTGATAATCTTCATACACTCCTCGTACTTAGCATTATTCTCCTCTTTATATTGTTTATCCATAGAGAGGGTTATCATATATAGACGATTGCTGTCATAAACGAAATAGTTTGCTTGATAATAGCCAAACTTATCCCATGTCTCTATAAGAGAACCAGTGTACTCGTTTCCTACTGTTGCGAAATCGATTTCACCGACTTTTTCGTATTCCAAATTCGGATCATTTCCATTTATATCCCACTTGCCAGTCATCACATAATGATATTCCGCAATCAAGCTCTCGGCTTCTTCCTGTGAAGAGAATGTTTGATCTAATCGACAGAAGTAGATAATTGTATTGTACGACGTATGACCTGCAAAAAATATAGAATCCTCCTTCAAATAAGTTGCAATACAATCCCTTGAAAATTGAGCTTCGTAGCCTGTAGTCGCTTTAAACTCATTATCAATCTGATTTCCCCATCTTTCCTCTGGAAACAATGCCCTCATGCCAAATTTATCCAATGCCACATAACCAGTAGGAATATCATCAGGATCCACACGACCTACGTCAATTTTGTCATCATCGTCATCCTTAGAACAAGACCCTAAACTAAGGGCAAAAAGCCCCGCTAACAATAATAAAAACTTCCAGTTTCTCATAACATTAAACCTATTTATAAATTATACTATAGTCCTCAAAAGTAATAAATATTTGGCAATCAACGCATACTTACACCTATTTTTTCAAAAGTTTCTCAAAACAAGGCTTTTTTAGGAACTATTTAGGACAAAAAAAAGGGAAGAGCACCCCATATTATACCTTTTTCAGGAATAATCCCCCCAAAGGATACCTCCTCACGTTTACATCCATTTTAACGAATCCATCTTTTGAAATAATCGTTTGCATAAATGAAAGAATTTTGCGAATATTGCATTATGGTTGTGTGTTCCATACAGCCAACCGAAACAAGAAAGAATTAAAACAAATAACAAAATCATGGCAAACAAGTATAACAGAATTCTGCTGAAACTGAGTGGTGAATCGCTCATGGGTGAAAAGGGATATGGCATCGACGAAAATAGATTGCACGACTACGCCGTTCAAATCAAGGAAATTGCCGACATGGGCATCCAAATCGGTATCGTAATCGGTGGTGGTAATATCTTCCGTGGCCTTAGCGGTGCGAAAAAAGGGTTCGACCGTGTAAAAGGCGATCAAATGGGTATGTTGGCTACCGTAATCAACAGCCTCGCCCTCAACTCCGCCCTCACTAGCGTGGGTGCCAAGTCTCGTGTCCTCACAGCTATCCGCATGGAACCTATCGGCGAATTCTACAGCAAAGACAAAGCCATCGAAACGCTAAACAAAGGTGAAATCGCCATTTTCTCGGCTGGAACGGGTAATCCGTTCTTCACGACGGACACCGGCTCTTCCCTCCGTGGAATCGAAATCGAAGCGGATGTCATGCTGAAGGGTACTCGTGTGGATGGTATCTATACTGCAGACCCAGAGAAGGATCCAACAGCCACAAAATTCGACGACATCTCCTACGATGAGGTCTTGGCAAGAAACCTTAAGGTGATGGACTTGAGTGCCACGGTGATGTGCAGAGACAACAACTTGCCTATCGTCGTCTTCAACATGGACAAATTGGGCAACTTGAAGAAAGTTCTCTCCGGCGAACCAATCGGCACTTATGTACACGCTTAAAAAGTTAAGAATTAAAAGTTAAAAGTTAAGAATTAAAATCAAGTCCTCCGAATTGTTTCGGGGGATTTTTTTTAACAATCTGTCAAAGGAAAAACGGGATTTTACTCCTTTCCATCGCCTTTTTATTATACCTCATTCCTAAACGTTCCTAAAATATGTTTTTTTCTACAAAAACAAGCTATTCCTATCCTTTAGGATATTATTTTTGCAGAAACAAATGATTTTCGCAGATGAAAAAGAACATTTCAATTCTCTTATTCGCACTCCTGGGAGCCGGAGTTTCCGCACAGAATCCATTGGAACCACTCCCTATGGACCCGGACTTACGGTATGGAGTTATGGAAAACGGTTTGACCTACTATATCCGACACAACGACGTGGTGCCTGAACGGGCCGACTTCTATATCGTGCAGAATGTGGGTGCCATCCTAGAAGAAGATAGCCAAAACGGTCTGGCTCACTTCCTTGAACATATCGCTTTCAACGGAACAACCCACTTCCCAGGCAAATCGCTGATCAACTATTTCGAGACTATCGGAGTGAAATTCGGCGCCAACATCAACGCCTACACCTCCCTCGACCAAACGGTATATAACTTGACCTCCGTGCCAACCAACCGCGACGGCATCGTAGATACCGCCCTGCTCGTCCTCCACGACTGGTCAGGATTCATCACCATGGAACCCGATGAAATCGACAAAGAACGAGGCGTGATCCGCGAGGAATGGAGAACTAGGGCCAACGCCAACAGACGAATCTGGTCCAAATCGCTCCCCATCCTCTACCGTAACTCCCAATATGCAAAAAGGGACGTCATCGGCGACACGGCCGTCATCAACAACTTCCAGCCACAAACCCTCCGTGATTTCTATCAAAAGTGGTACCGCCCCGACCTACAAGGTCTGATCATCGTGGGTGACATCAACGTGGACTCCGTGGAGGCAACGCTCAAGAGACAATTTGCGGACGTTCCTAAGCGAATCAATCCGACTCCTCGTCCCTACTTCCAATTGGAAAACAACGACGAACCAATCGTAGCCATCATCACCGACGCTGAGGCCCGCCAGACCCGCATCGACGTGGAGTTCAGACACGAACCCCAATCCGACCGTTCAAGAGCCTCGTTGGCCGGCTATATCGCCTCCATCTATCAAAACCTCATCGGGGGAATGTTAGGCCAACGTTTGGATGAAATCTGTCAAAAGGCAGATGCCCCTATCGCCGGAGCCTACGCCGAATATGGTGAGTTGGTCAGGACAAAGGATGTCTTTGAACTATTGGCCATCGCCCACGACGGTCGCGAAATGGATGCCTTGAAAACATTGTTGACGGAGGGAGAACGTGTCAGACGTTTCGGGTTCACCCAAGCAGAACTCGACCGTGCCAAAATAGAACTGCTCAGCCGTATGGAGAAAGCCTACAACGAAAGGAACAAGACCAAGAACAACTCCTACGTACAAGAGTATGTCAACAATTTCCTTCGTTTTGAACCAATTCCAGGCATCACTTGGGAATTTCAGACGCTACAATCCATCTTGCCTACCATTTCATTGGAGCACATCAACGAGGTGGCTAAAAAATATATCGGCGAGAAGAACATGACGGTCATGATCTCCGGTGCAGAAAAGAACGCCGCCCTCCTACCTAACGAAAAGTCCGTCCTCAATGCCATCGACGAGGTACGAGGATTGGCTCTAACCCCTTATCAGGAGAAAGAATTGGGCGGAAATTTGGTGGAGAAGATGCCGAAAAAAGGAAAGATTAAGAAAGAGACGGTCAACGAGAACCTCGGGGCTAAAGTCTGGAACCTTTCCAACGGCATGAGAGTCGTGCTGAAACCGACCAAATTGAAGGAAGACGAAATATTGCTCTACGCCTACAGCGAAGGAGGTCTCTCCCTAATCGACGATTTGAACGAATTGCCGTCAGGTATGCTTTGCGCCTCCGTCGTTGAAAACAACGGTTTAGGTAATTTCAACATGATCGACCTCAGCAAAAAGTTGGCAGGAAAAGTGCTCAGCATATCCCCTTCCGTGGGATCCTACGAGGAGACCATCTCGGGTAGTTCGTCCGTCAAAGACGTAGAGACCTTGCTACAACTTTTCCACCTCTATTTCACTTCCGTCAGAGAAGACAACGAGGGATACTCCGCCCTATGTAACCAATACAAAACTTACTTGACAAACAAAGTGTTGGATCCGAACTCTGCCTTCTCCGACAGTGTGAAAGTAACGGCCAACCAACACGACAAGCGTACGGCTCCATTCAACTTGGAGATGTTGGACAAGGTGGAACAGAAGAAGGCTTTGGAGCTCTTCAAGGGACGCTTTATGAATCCGGCAGATTTTACTGTCTATATTGTCGGAAACATCGATGAAGAGCAGATGAAACCACTCCTACTCACCTATTTGGGAGGAATTAAGAAGCAAGGCAACTTGGAGAAGTGGAAAGACCAAGGTACCCGCAAACCGAAAGGATTGGTGAAAAACTATTTCGAGAAGGATTTGAAAGTGGAGAAGGCATCGAATTTCATCCTCTACAGCGGAGCAATGGACTTCACCTTGGAAAACCGGATTGCCATGGGCATGATTGCAGACATCTTGCGGATGCGTTACACAGACTCGCTCCGTGAACAAGAAGGAGGCACCTACGGCGTCAGTGTCCGTGGCGGAGTCTCAAGCAAACCTCTTCAAGAGGCTACCCTGCAAATGACCTTCGATACCGATCCGAAGCTACAAGCGAAAATGATCGCGTTGATTCACAGCGAAGTGGACACCATCTGCAAAAACGGACCAAAGACATCTGATTTCCAGAAGGTAAAAGAGAATCTAGTCAAAAACTTCCAAAGCAACCAAAAGGAGAACAAATGGTGGATGAATGCACTCGTTTCCTACTATAAGGATGGCGACGACATGACCAAAGACTATTTGCGCATAGTGGAAGGCATGACCCAAGAAAAACTCCGCCAAGTACTCAACCGCTTGGTTGACCAAAAGAATGTTATCGAAGTTGTCATGTCACCAAAGAAGGAGGGAAAATAAAAAATCCCTTTTCATCTAATAATTTAAAGCAAAGGCTTGGAATCTCATTCGAGAATCCGAGCCTTTCTTATATCTATGCACTCCGAGCCTTTTGTTTCCTCCTAGGAGAGATCAAAATTATTATGTAGCGAAAACATAATGTTTTTAAAACATATACTCCAAGATATCTTTCGGGTAAAGGAGATGGCAGTCGGTCGGCAAAGAAAAATTCACATCCAACAGCGGAGATTTCAAGAACAGAACGAACTCTATGTTTCTATTCTTTGCGAAAGGAAGCAGACGAGATTTCTGCCTTAATGCATTCAACAGACGCTCAGCAAATTCCCCCTCCGTCCATTTGCATTCCCCCAACAAAAGAGTTTGGTCGTCAGATTCCGCCACTACGTCAATTTCAATAGGATATGATTTCTTGTCCATTTCATCGAATCCATTCCCCCACCATCGAGAAGCTTTCCCCCATGATTTTCCAAACAACACCTGCCCACTAACAGCCTGCAAACAAAACTGTTCCCACCAGAAAGATACATACTCGGTAAACGTGTTTTCCACCTTTTTCAAGACGGAATTTCCTCTACCCATGCCAATCAAGCTTCTATTGGGAACAACATAAGTATAATAAAAGCACATGAACGGATCGGCTATTTTATAAAGACTTCTTTTCGAATTTGCCTCATTTTCTCCAAAAGGAATCTCCTTAAACAAATAGCCCAAGTCAACGAGTTTTTTCAATGGCCGAGACAAATCAGTAGCCTTCTTCTCCATTCTCGCCGAGATTTCAGACAAACGATTACAACCATTACCAATGACAGACAACAACGTCTGCGCCTGCGTACTCTGCGTCATATCATCCAAAAACAAGAGATTAGGTTCGTCATATAATGTACCATTGACATTCAGCAAATTATACTCTATAGAAGAAAACAAATCAGCCTCCGATTCTCTCAAGCACCAATACCTTGGAACTCCACCCCAAACAGCGTATTCCTCAATAGCCTGACAATCGGTCAATTCCAATGCCTCTTTTATGTAGGGCAACCTTATCGGCATGAGTTTTATTATAGCATTGGCTCTCCCATATAAAGGTTCGGCAGAATCCAAGACCGCCTTTTCCATCATTTGTTGAGAGGAACCACAGACAATCACATTGTATTTCAAAGCATTGGAGTCTATAAGCCGTTGCAATACCGACGGCAACTCCGGGGCTTGCAAAACCAAGAAAGGAAATTCATCAAGGCAAAGCGTAAAGCGTTGATTAGCACGATAGTTCAACGCCGAAAACAAGGCATCCCATGTGGGATATTTGACTGCGTCAAATTCAGGGAACAAATCAGACAAACTCTTTGCCAACAACTCCCGCTGAACAGGTTGTTCCGACTTATCCGCCATAAAATAGACATCATTCTCACCCAAAACCAACTTGACCAACGTTGATTTCCCAATTCTTCGCCTACCATATATAGCGACAAATACCGATGAAGTGGACTCTTCCAATACCTTCTTCACTCTTCTTCGCTCCTCTTTCCTATCTACTATTCGCATATATCAATAAATTATGTTCTGCAAACATAATGTTTTTAAAACATAATAGCAAGATTCAAAAGGAAAATTTCTGTCACTCTGGAACTTATAGCCAACTGAGGGTCTTTCCCAAAGCACAATCGTGCCAAAAGTCACGCACCACACAATCGATTTTCATAGAAAAATATAAAAAAACGACGGAGAATCAATCCCCGCCGTTGCCTATTTATCGAAAAAAGGAACCCCTACTCCTCTTCCGACTCACAATAATAAACAGTAACCTCGACAACCGAGTCGCTACCTCCTATTTCGCCATCCTCCACGACGATACGGCCTTCGTATCCAGTTGAAGTAACGAACTCGTATTCTGAGCCCTTCTCCAACGTTTCGACATTGGCCTCGTTGCCATTTTCAGAGACATAGGAATTTCTACACTTGCTGGCAGAGATAAATTTTGAGCCCGTAAAGACAATCTCCACATTATCCAAACACTCCTCATCATCTTCAAGCGAATAAGCCTCTTGGTCACAAATGGAGAGGTAGGATGGCTCGTCAGA
>JAGCWQ010000091.1 GCA_017961765.1 Paludibacteraceae bacterium
AGGTCGAGGACACCGGTGGATTCCGTGTACAAGGAGACAGGTTCGGCAAGTATAGCATTCAAGGACCCCGTGGAGATACCGTGTATGTATGAGATAAAGGAAGCTGAGATAAAGTCATACGACACCAAGACAAACAACGCCGTGTACGCCGTGGGGGGCGCGTTGACGATATGGACAATGCCGATAATATTGGAGAAATACTCGTGTGAGATAAACAGGGGCGATTACATAGGCGTACCGATTGACACAGGGAGGATGGTATACTACTCCGTCGTCAACGACGGCAAGGTGAACACGGCAAACGTGAACTACATAGGGGCGTACAAGACAGCGTGGAGGACGATAACCTGCGCTCCGGTTCCCGATAACGAATTCAACGGTGAGTGATAGGATGGCAAAGGGTCAACCAAAGAAATACATAACAAGGCTGCAAATGAGGGACAGGTCTTACGGTGATGAGAGAAGGATGAACTTCGCCAAGGAGATACTGTACAAACAGACGGAGTTCCCAAAGCCTTTGGGATATTCCGACATAGATTCGTCTTTCACTGATTTCGTCGCTGAAATCGGAAAGGAGGCAGGTGACGGAAAGGTTTTGCCAGTGTATACGCTGTACTCCAACGAGAGGTTTACCGAGTATTCGCAAACATGGCGACATACGGATTCGGATGGGAACTTGCAGATGGACTTCATCACGATAAGCAGGGAACCTAACGCCAAGGCCGGTTCTAATCAAGGCAATAAGTGGAATATACCAGGTGAGAGGATGTACCCTGTCGCCACGCGAAAGGTCTTGAACGATGATGGGACGGATGGGTACGAGATATTCTCAATGAAACAGCCCTACTGCATAGACTTGATATACAGGGTGTCTTTCGTGTCGACGTCCTACGACCTAGTCGGGAACTTCAACAACCACATGAACAGGAGGTTCAAGTCAAGACAATGTTACATAAGACCTAACGGTCATTTCATACCCATGGTGATTGAGGACGTGACTGACGAGACACAATACACAATTGAGGATAGGAAGTTCTTTGTACAGTCATTCGGCATTAAGGCCATGGCCTACATTATCAATGCTGACGACTTCAGGGTTGATAAGAAACCATTGGTACGCCCTGTCATGTTTGAAGGCGACGTTAATAAACGAAACCCAAAAGTGGACTTGGATGAGTACTACGGGGACAGATATGAATATAAGTCACTCGACCTTACGGTATTATTTGAGCCTTGGAACGACAGGGTCAGATTTGTAATGGACACGGACATGCATGTTGACGGGATTGAGATGGATAATATTAGCGATGTGAGGGTGTCGCTTAACGGGACACCGTACTACATCGACAAGGGTTTCGACATCTCTAACGGTGACGAGGTTCGAATCAAGGCGTACCCCGTTGACAGGTCGATAGTGTCCAAGGTCATCTTCGTCGGTTATGACCCTAACGTGAAGTACGAACCGAACAAACTACCGGAGAAAGTTTGCGATGGGGATAGGGTGGAAGACGTCTCTGAAAGTTTAATTGTTGACTAGTTGTCAATTTTAAAATAAACTCATTTGTAGTTTTGCTTATACGTACGCGTATGCGGGATCATCGAGGTACCTAGGCCCATACGTTAAATGATCAGTACGTTTTGTTTTTTTATTTTTTTAATATTAATAAAAAAACAAACAGGACTAAAAGTTAATGGACCCCTGTATGCGCACACGCGAAGGGATGGTTGGAGAAATGACGAGAAAAATGAGTACATTGGATGCTGTGAGGTTATGTAGCGTCCTTGAAAAGGTGTCGGCCAACAAGTCGACGTATAGTGTGTCGGTTGCTTACAAGTTGCACAGGGCGATTAATACACTTAACGAATTTGTTTCGTTTGTTGGAGAGTTGATTGATAATAGCGGCGATGAGGAAAGACTTATGGCTGTAATGGGCGGAGTGGTTGACTTGGACTTGCCGGAAATAAGTGTTGGAGAGCTTTGCGAGAGCGACATTAAAGCGATAACGGCCGAAGAGGCGGGTTTATTGGACAGACTTTTGTGGGATATGGCGGATTGACCGGAACTTTGGCTTCACATACTTTTCTGGTTCTGCGCACTATTTATTGTTAGCGTGACCCATTTAGGGGTCTTAATACCGCAATAGTACCCATAGGCACGTGGGGAGAGAGCCTGATGGAGGGAATATAAAGCCGGTCAAGCGCCTTTGGCATTGAAGTCGGCAACCCGATGAAGCAGGAAATGTATGGGGTAAAAACCTGCATGAGTGCTTTTATTATTAACAAGAAAAAATATAACAATAAGGAACAATGGCAAATACTAATAACAACGGCGCACGTCAGCAACACGTCAGTCCTGGGATATACACCAAGGAGGTCGAACTGAACTACGCGTCGCAGTCGCTTGGTATAACGACCCTTGGTATGTCCGGTGAGACTGTAAAGGGTCCTGCGTACCAACCGATAAGCATTGAGAATTGGCGTCAATTCCAGACATTCTTCGGTGGCACTAACACGGAGAAGTTCCGCGGTAGTCAATACCCGAAATATGAGTTGCCTTATATCGCGAATTCATACCTTAAGGAGTCGAACCAACTTGAGGTCGTAAGAGTGTTGGGTTTGTCAGGCGTTAATGCCGGCGATGCGTGGATAATAACAGCTAAGGGAGCGACATTTGGAGAAGGGGCATCTGCGAAAACCTCTGTGTATGACAATATTGTTGTCGCCGTCCTTAGGTCTAGGGGCGAACACGTGAAGGCGTCTTTCCGCAAGGAGGCTGAACCGGAAAATAAAATATGTTACGACGTCTACTCATTCGACGATATTGACTATTACGCGAAGAAAGTAGAATTGGCTAACTCCAAGAAGTTACCGTTTAGCGATAGCTGTACAGCTAGTTTTGATTCACTTGAAGATGAGCCTCTTGATATTAACAGCACCAATTATGGGCGTTTCACACTTAAAGTCTTTGACACAGAAGAAGCCACAGACCCGGTGAATAGTTATGCGGTCTCACTTAACCCGGATGAAAGTAACTACATCTTGAATGTACTCGGAACTGATCCGGAGAATGGTGACACAGAGATATATGTCGAGGAACTGTATGATGTCGCACTTAGGCAATTGGTTGAGAGGGGTGAGTTATCTCAGATCAACAATACTATTATCACGTACAAACAGAGCTACATTGTCCCAGAACACGAGGCTGTCGATGACATCCTGACGAGGGAGGAGTACACCCTCACTAGGAGGGACGTCGGTAAGCGTTTCCTCTACAGCAGTGAGTATTCCAAGAACGCAAAAGGTGATTCTTTGAAAGTACATGGAACGACGGCGTCTGAACAAGACCCGACGGCGGGTGTGGCTGGAAACATATATACAGTAGTACCGTTCACCAAGAAGGATGGCACCAGGAAATATGAGTACGTTAACAAAGACGAGGAGAAACTCACGGATTCTGATGCATATAAGGAAGGTGTTTATCCGACTAATGTCTTCGCCAACACGGTTAAGGTCTTGTCCGACGAGAATTACTATGTCTTGAGGGCGGCTGACGTCAGACCGATTGATCTTGATTTGAACAACTACAAGGAGCAGTACCGTTACGCCTCAACGCCTTGGATTGTGTCCGAGATGAAAGGTGACGGCAGTAACGTCGAACTCACGAAGCTCTTCCGCTTCCACACCATAAGCGATGGTAACACCGCTAACACAGACGTCAAGGTTTCAATCGAGAACATAGACACGGAATACAAGACGTTTGACGTGGTTGTCCGTGACTTCTACGACACGGATGGTTCCAAGACCGTTTACGAAAGGTTCTCAGGTCTTAACTTGATACCCGGCGACAAGAACTACATATCATTGAGGATAGGTTCATTCGACGAGGAGTATGAGACCAAGTCCAATTACATAACAGTTGAAGTTAACGAGACTGATATGACCATGAAATCAGTTCCATGCGGTTTCCTTGGTTATCCAGTACGTAACTATAAAACTGGCGTAGAGGCAAAACCCCATAGTGGCGGTACGCCGATAAAGCCTTACTTCGCGTATAATACCAACTACGACGAGGATATAAGGATTGGTAAGCAGTATTTCGGCGTGTCCGACATCATGGGCATCGACGAGGATGTCTTGCGCTACAAGGGTGTTGAAGCGTATAACGGCAACCCTGATGGAATGACACCTGGTTTCCACCTTGACTCAAGGATACTCGATGAAGCCGAGAAGGCGGAATATGGTATCACGCAAACTGTGACCGTAGATGGTCAGAGTGGTTATGAGTGGTCTAGCGTCGGAAAGGGCAACACGACCGAATTTGGTATCGAGCCTAAGATCGGTACGGAGGAACTCATGGCTGGCACAATATACGAGGACAAGAGGTTCCGCAAGTTCACGGTCGCTTTCTATGGGGGCTTTGATGGATGGGACTATTACCGCACGTCACGTTCCAATAGCGACGACTTCAAGTACAACAAGTACAAGGGCTACATGGATCCCGTCAGCGGAGAAGGTACGATGCTTTCAGTGCTGAAAAATCCTGAAGCTTATGGTTTCGACGAGGACGAGAAGATTAACAACTCTGACTTCTACGCTTACCTGTCTGCTGCAAGGCAATTCGCCAATCCGAAGGATATCGACATCAACGTGGTCGCTACTCCCGGTATAGACTACGTGAACCAGAATTTGCTTGTCGGCGAGGTTATCGACATGTTGGAGACGGAGAGGGCTGATAGCATCTATGTCGTCACTACGCCTGACAAACCTTATGGTGCAAGCGACAGCGTCAGCGAGATGTACACACCGAGTGAGGCCGTTGCCAACCTTGAGGACAGCGAGATAGACAGCAACTACACGTGTTCCTACTACCCGTGGGTCAAGTACTTCGACATAGAGAATAACAAGTACATATATCTGCCACCGACAAGGGACGTGGTTAGGAACTTCGCCTACACGGACAACACCAAGTACCCGTGGTTCGCTGCGGCAGGTTGGTATCGCGGAGACCTTGAGGAGAATAGCGTGAAACCGAAGTTGTCACTCAACCTTGAGAGCCAGGACACGTTGTACGCTGGACGTCTTAACTTCATCAACAACTTCGCGAGCGACGGCATGAAGATTTGGGGTGACAAGAACTTCCAAGTGCATGAGTCGGTTATGGACAGGATTTCCAAGAGGAGACTGCTCCTTCGTATCCGCAAGCTCTGCTCAATCGCCTGCATCGGATTGATATTCGACCCGAACGACGAGACGATGGCACAAAGCTTCGAGAGTGCAGTTTCACCTGTACTTGACGAGATCATGGCTAACAAGGGTATCACCAATTGGAGGCTTGAGGTTGATGACAGCCAAGAGGCAAGGGACAGGTTGGAATTACCGGCCAAGATATTCATACAGCCGCTTCCGAACCTTGAGTACATCGACATATCGTTCATCATCACTGGTCAAGGAACCGTGTGGGATGACATTTAATACAGGCAAATACGTTTTAACGTTGGATAATTGGATGGCGATCGTTTTGCGGTCGCCATTCTTTGACTGTTGTCGATTGGCCTATTTATTATTGAAATAACGTTTAACGTGAATGAAAGTCAGGGACAAGGACATTATCAACGACATGAAGTTGATGCTGAATGAACGCACACCCAGCATGACGGTCGAGAGTCTTGTTTTCGGTGAGGGCATGCCGTCGCCGGATGAGAATTTTGACGACGGTTACGAAGATAGTTACGACGACTTCGACAGCGATGGCGACATCACGCCCATAAAGTCAAATGACGACGATAAGATAGCTAGGAATGTTTCGCCCGTTGACGCGGAGATAAAGCCGCTTATCGACCAGATAAGGATACTTTCCCTAAAGGGTATAGCCAAATTGGCAAAGAATCCAACATCCGATTCCTACCAGTTGCTTAAGAAGATATGGGCTGCTGTTGACAAGGCGGCAGAAAACGCCAACAAGCAGGAACAGACGAAACAGAACGTCTAATGGCTGTTGGTGTGGTGATAAAAATGGGAACAATATACCTTTTGTCTCCAAGAATGAAAATGGGCGAACCAGAGAGATTCGCCCATTTTTTTTTGGTAATTATATAGGGTTTGACCCCGAAATATCATAAATGCAGTCAGCAATGGCTGCATTTTATCATTATTAAAATTTTGTCAATTATGACCTATTGATTTTAAGAACACTATTAATTCATCAATTATATTATCAATATTAACAAGAATATCATGTCTAATATTTTTAACAATTCTTCTATCAATTATTAATTCTCCACTATATCTATAAACGTTATATGTTTTATCAGCATTTTCAACATATATCATTATTGTGGCTATACCACCCATCATGATTATAGAGTCAGATATAGTGAATATCCCTTCACCTTGATTTATATTCTGATAATATTGTAACCAAATATCTTTTCCAATACCACATTTTTCAGAAAAACATTGATATGAAAAAGAAACATTAGAATATAGACAATTTAGGTCGTCAACTTGTGCTATTTTTTCAAACATATAGTTACGTCATATTTTTTATAGCCCAAAGTTATTACTTTTTGCCAAATTAGAACTATTTATTTTTATAAAAAAACTTAATTGGCATAAAATGGATGCAATTCTTTCAAAAATAATCAACAATCTTATGATTGAGAATGTTGACAATACTGCAATAAATGATATTGTTCAACAAGTTTGGGAGAATTGGAAATATTTTGATAATGTAGATTGGGATAATATTGACTATTGTGATATTCTAAAAGCAATTAACCATGCAAAATTCTTAAAAGCAAAGTTTAACGATGAAAGTAAATACGCTATTATGAAAAAAACTTTGGTGTATAGGGATGATAAAATATGTATATTTAAGCCGACAAATTTTAAAGAATCAAGTATTATAGGAGAACCTATTTGTTGTTTTGCTTATAGTCAAAGTAGATGGGATGAACATTATAATGGTTATCAAGAGCAATCTATTATGTTTACGATGTTATGAGAGATGGTACAATCGAAGATTTTGTCGCTATAACTGTTCGTCCAAGTGGCAGAGCACTCGTTCTTGATAAAGAACATAATTGGTGGACGCAAAATGATAGTATCAGATATATAAATGGATTAGGAAATGGGACAATGGTTATAACCACAAAAGAGGGAAAACCTATTAAATCAAATATAAATTGTAATAAGAAAAGAAATATGAAACAAACAATTAGATTAAATGAATCCGAATTGAAGCGAATGATTGCTGAATCGGTAAGAAGAGTGTTGAGAGAACATAGCAGAGATATAGATGATGACAATTATTTCGGAGGTGGATTGCCTGATAGATACTTTGATGACGATGCTCCTGATGATGACAGAATTTCTCAAAAACAAATTACTCAATTAGATAATATCGCAGATGTAATTGCCGATATTGCCAATAATACAAGTGATGAAGCAGAACTATTGTTTCAAGCAGCAGATAATATAAGCGAGTTTACATCAAGATATAAGTAACAAGAAAATTAAGCAACCTTACATAATTTCAGTTCACTCCATGTGACAATCAAGCCAATGGACTTATTGAACATATCAGAGAAGCGCTCCGATTCGGACGCTTTTCTTGTGTTCCAACGATACACAGCCTCGTCAATGTATGACTGCAAATGTTCGTCAGACACATCGTGGTAGCAGCCGGTAATCATACGTCTGAAATGACTCCAAAGGCCCTCAATGTTGTTGGTGTAAACCTCACCGTCAACAACGAACTGCTACTGACCGTGGTCACATACATTATGGTTGTAACCCATTGAGCCAAGAGCATTGTATGCGTTCAACTCGTCAGTGAATACGGTAGCACCCTCTTCAACAAATTGTGAGATAATGGGCATGAGGGTGTCCCTCTTGGTGTTGCCAAC
>JAGCWQ010000092.1 GCA_017961765.1 Paludibacteraceae bacterium
ATCTTGAACCAGACCTACGATAATTTTGAGTTGCTTCTTGTGGATGACGGTTCCCCTGACAAATCCGGAAGGATATGTGACGAGTATGCCCTAGCGGATACACGAGTTAAGGTTTTTCACAAGGAGAATGGAGGGGTAAGTTCTGCAAGGAATTTGGGAATAGATAATGCCCAAGGCGAGTATCTCGTATTTGTGGACTCTGATGATTATGTGGGGCAGGATTATTTGTCTCACCTGCTTCAGGTGGAGTCTTCTCAATTGGTTATTGGAGGAATAGATAGAGTAAAAGGAGAATCTCATGAGTTTTTAGAATCTGATAACAAACATATAGTAGTATCTAAAGATTTGTTTTCTGAATGGAATCATAGCACAAAAAAATTTTTTTATTGGTATCCATTTGCAAAACTATTTTGTATGGATATTATAAATAAATATCAGTTGAGGTTTAATACCAAACTTTTTTATTCTGAGGATTTCTGCTTTGTTATGGATTATATCTTGAAGGTTCAATCATTTGATATAATGAAAGTTCATGATTATGTTCTATATGTTGAGCCAAATGAAAATAGGTCAATAAAGTATCGAATGAGTGCTGAGGAGTTGATTTCTCATCATGAGATTCATGAGGCGTTATTTTCTGAACTTGAACAAATTTGTAATGGGGAGTTCTTAATTGTTAGAAGTAGTGTTTATAGAAGGTTTTTTAATAGATATTTTGTTTATTTGTTTCTTAATGCAGTGACATCTCGAGAACAAATCATGATTTTAAAAAAATGGTCGGGTAAGGATAAATTCTTTAATTTGGTTTTTGGACATAAGTGGACTAAGAAAAGATTAATATTTTCTTTGATGTATTATATGCCATGTGTTACAGCTATTGTAGTTGCTTTGTTTTATAGGAGGTACATTTCTGATGAATCAAAGAGTTAAAAGATATAGAAATATTATTTGAGTGGTATTTTCTGTGTAAATGAAGTACATATCATAATATAATTAGTATGTTTCGATTGTTTTTTAATATTATATATTTAGTCGTATATAAATTAATCCCGATAAAAAAAGGTAGATTAGTTTTTATGAGTTATCATGGCAAATGTACGGATAGTCCGCGCTATTTGTCAGAATATATATCTAGTCATTATCCTAACTATGAGGTAATATGGTTGATTGATAGTAAGCACAAGAAAGAAGTCCCTGCTAATATGAGAGCGAGATTGTTGGGTAGTATAGGTGGTTTTATGGCTTTGGCTTCTGCTAATATTATAGTGGACAATGTTTATTGTAATAAGTCCTTTACGTGGTATAATAATGATAAGTATGGGAGTTTTCTATATAAGTACCATTCTGTTATGATGAACAAAAGAAAACAAGTTGCCTATACAACATTTCATGGAGTGCCATTAAAAAAAATGGGGCGTGATCGAAATAATAATTTAGTTAAAGCATTTTCGTGCCCAAATACGGTGATGTTGCTTGATAATCAGCATAGTATAAGAGTGTTCGATAAATTGACATTTGGAAAAGTTTCTATTAGAAAATGTGGGTCTCCTCGTATAGAATATTTATTGAAACAGTCCCAATGTGATTCTTCTGAAATAAAGAAACAAATGGGTGTGCCAATAGGTTATAATGTTTTAATGTATGCTCCTACTTTTAGAAATGAAGGGAAAAGTTCAGAGGGTGAAGATATCTATAGGAGTGGTTTGGAACAGCTTGAATCTTTTGATTTAGAACAATTGTTCGAAGCCATGAAGAGAAAGTTTGGAGGAGATTGGGTTATGATTCTTCGTTTTCACCAAAAGGTCGCTTCTATGGTTGATTGGAATCTGTTAAATGATAAATATTCAGGCCTTATCATAAATGGGAATAAATATGATGAAATGAATGATTACTTGTCTGTTACAGATTTGTTGATAACTGATTATAGCTCTTGTATGTTTGATTTCTCAACTTTAAAAAGGCCGTGCTTTTTATATATAAATGATTATGATAATTATAGGGACAAGGAACGTGGTTTGTATTTTGGAATAGAGGAGCTACCTTTCCCTAGTGCAAGTAGATTCGATGATTTGATTTCATTGATTCAGTCGTTTGATGAAACTATCTATATGGACAGATTGTCTTCTTTTCATAAAGCATTAGATTATGTGATTGATTATAATGCTTCAGAAAATATAGCGAAAACTATAATAGGAGAAGGAAACTGAATGATATGGCACAATGAAAATAAATAGATCCTTATAATTCAATGTTAAGATGAAAGACGGACTACGATTGTACTTCTATTTGGCATTCTGTTTGGTAATCGCTATTTGTGGCTATTTTACGACCTCGATTCCTCTTATAGTTGTTTTGTTTGGGGTGGTTATGTATTCTACATATTTCCTGAAATTTGTAGAGCCAATTTATTTATATATTGGTGTTAGTATTCTGATGAGTATGGGGTCTTCTATGTTTTTTTTGTTGTTGACATTGCCTTTGTATCTTAATAAGAATTCCTATTCGGTGATGGGCAGTATAACAAAGAGTCCGGTTGTTTTTGTAATAGTAGTTCTGTCTTTTTTGAGCTTTTGTACGGGAATTCAAGCCTCATTTACTACAATGTTAGTTTTTTTTATGGGGATATGGTTGTATATAATGACTTCCAATATTAGTATTAATGATGATGAATTTTATATATATGTTGTTTTTTCTTTTTTAGTTGTTGCATTGACGTTGTATATTCAACTACTAAGAGGAGAGATAGTAATTTTGTACAATAGATTAGCATTTGATGATAATATTCGTAAGCTTGCAGATGTCATAGCTATTCCTGCATTTGTTTCTTTTTCATATCTTATTATGGGAAAGGGTTCTATTTCCTATAAAATTCTCTATTGTGTGGTTGGGGTATTAAGTGCAGCAATATTGATGATGACCTTAAGTAAAGGCGCTTTGATTTCTGCAATAGTTGGCTTGTTAGTAGTTCTCATAAAAAGTACTATTCGACGAGGGGGCGGTAAATCGGTACTTTATTTCCTTATACTGGGAATCTTTTCTTATTGGGCATTTTGTTTTGTTTCAAATATGGATGATACTTTTGGGGTCTCACGATTATCGGAGGAGGATGATGGTTTTTCTGGAAGGACTTATATTTGGGATTTGTATTATGTTAAATTAATGGAATCTCCTGTCCATGCAATTTTGGGATTTGGACCAGGAGAATTGCAACGTCTTAATTATTCTGAATTTTATGCCCATTCTGCATTTTTGGATATCTTTTTTTCTTATGGTATATCAATGTCAGTTATTATGTGTCTTGTCCTTATTAAGATCTTTAGATATGTGTATAGAAGTAAGGATACATTTGCAATGGCATTTTTAGTTTTTTCTTGTTTGTTATTTACAACTCATGGTTTATGTACTAATCATCAGTTATATATTTTAGTCGCCATAAGTGTTGCTCTTGCTAAACATTCAAATAATGACACGATTTCAGATAATTGCGAATAGCTTGATTGTAAGGTATCGATTGTTAGTACATCGTATATGTAAGTTATGTGGGTGTACCTTATATTTTTCTACAAAGTACGGAGTCAAGGCATATAATAAAAATTTATTTGTCTTGTCTAAAGAGGACTCTGTAAATATAGAAATTGTTGATATTGCAAAAATTAGATTGGGGTTTGATGCGTTGAAGGATTCATATACTCATCTTGATAAATCTGTGGAAAATAGTCCTCATTATGAAATGGTGAAACTTCTAAATGAAGGACATGATATAACTCATTGCAGGTATGTTGAATTTGAGTTACGTGGAATGTTAGATGGTCGTTATGAGTTGGGTCCTTTGAATCGTTTGTTGGAAAACCATATAAGTGCAAACAAACGAGAAGTTGATAATAATTATCCAATTGTATATAAAATCGATGGCTTATACTATATTGTGGATGGCAAACATAGAATTGCTAAAGAGTTATATAAAGGGGCTAAAACAATACAATGTATAGTCGTTTCGCCAAAGATAATCTTCGCGCATATTTATACTAAGGGGATATTAGATTATATGAAAAACACTAAGGGAGGCGATAGTTATATTAAGAATATAACTCACATAGATAGATTGGCTTTATGAAGATTGCTGTAGTACCGTCTTTTTATCCTAATAAATATAATCCTGAGCAGGCAATATTTATTAAGGAACAAGTTGATAGGCTTGTTTCCATGGGGCATAGTGTCTATGTCCTTAGCCCAATACTGAAATATACTCATAAAATATCCAATATAATAAAAAATCGTTATGATAGGGATTTTCAAAATGGAGTAGTTGTTTATTATAAAGAAGTTAATCTGTTTGTTCCTGCAAAAATCAGGTGGATTACAAACCTTGCCTTTTATAAGGCTCTTTTATTTTTATATAAAAATTTTATAGTTGAGTATGGGCAACCAGATGTCTTTTATGCGCATTTTTCTTTCCCAGCTGGATATGCTGCTTCAAAGTTAGCTGAAAAATATGAAATTCCCTTAGTTACAGAAGAACACTTTAGTCAATTGATGTTTCCTGTTGATAAAGGGCTTCAAAATATAGTGAGTAGGGTTATTCTTAAATCTCAGAAATTTATTTGTGTTTCTTCGGGGTTGAAAAAATCACTTAAGAAGCAACTCGGAGATGTTGCAGATAAATGTGAGGTGGTTTCCAATATGATAAATGAGTGTTTTTCTTATACTCCTCCTCGGGTAAAGCGGAATGAGTTTGTTTTTTTTTCATTGGGTAATCTTATAAGGCGGAAGGGTTTTGATTTATTAATAGATGCTTTTTCAGAGGAGTTTATAAATGATGAAAATGTAAAGCTTGTTATTGCAGGAGATGGTCACGAATACTTTTCTCTAAAGGAAAGAGTAGGACGTTATCATCAAGAAGGCAAAATCTTATTAGTTGGACATATTGATAGAGCAGATTCATTGAAATACTATCAAATTTGTGATTGTTTCGTTCTCTCGAGTAGGTCGGAAACATTTGGACTTGTGTATCGAGAGGCAATGGCGGTAGGAAGACCTATTATTTCTACAAATCATGGTGGATTTTCTGAAAATGATTGGCATCCAGAATTTGGTCATCTTGTTAGTATTGATGATAAACAAGCTTTGAGATCAGCTCTTCGAGAAATATATGTTAATTATCAAAAATATGACTTACGCAAAATATCAGAAATATGTTTAGCTACATGTGCTCCAAGAATTGTTATGAATCAGATAGAATCACTCTTAATAAAAGCAACTTTAGAATACAATGAACGATAAATTAGTTTCGGTTGTCATTCCTACATATAAGAGACCTTTTATGGTCGCTCGAGCTGTAGATAGTGTGTTAAATCAGACTTATCCACATATAGAAATATTAGTTGTTGATGATAATGAACCATTTTGGCCAGAACGTAAAGAAACAGAAAGTGTAATGGCTCAATATAGGAATAACTCTAGGGTTATATATTTACAACATGAGAAAAATAGGAATGGTTCGTCTGCAAGAAATACAGGATGGCGTCAAGCAAAAGGAGAATATATTACGTTTCTTGACGATGATGATGAAATATCTCCTTTAAAGATTCAAAAACAGGTAGAATGTTTAGAGTCTATAGATGATAGTTGGGGTGCCTGTTATACTAGGTATCATACTTTAATGAAGGATGGAAGTATTCAAAAGTCAATTACTAATCAAAGTGGAGACGTTTATATAAGGGCTCTTATGCGTAGTTTCTATATGGGGTCAGGTTCAAATGTCCTTTTTAGGAAAAAGGTGGTTGATGAGATAGGCGGGTATGATGAATCGTTTAAGCGTAATCAAGATATTGAATTTATTGCACGTGCATTTGAAAAATATAAAGTGGCTTTTGTTGATGAAGATTTATTAACTGTTCATTGGGAAGTTCGTGATGTTAAACGGAATTACGAATTTATAGATGATGTTACAGTTTTTTATCTTGAGAAGATGAAGAATTATATAGACAGATTGTCTCATAGGGATAAACATCGGGTATTATCGGTAATTGCTTTGGATAGGGCGCGTGTTGCATTTTATTATGGAAAATATAAAGAAATTTTTCGCATTTTACGAGAAAACAATGTCACTAGTGTGGAATTTATTTGTTATATAGGCTATCTGTTGAAAAGGGTAATTACGAAAAAATCATATGGTTTTTATCTTGATTAGTCAGTTGTATTTTTAGATATCTTTTTAGTTAAAGCATGTGTACAAATCCCAAAAAACTTGTTCGTGCAGTTACTGCTGCTCAGTCTGTGGTATTTTTTGAACCGATGATTGATGATCTTCAGAGAAAAGGATATGAGATTATTTCGGTTTCTTCTGCTGGCTCTCAATTAGATCGTCTTCGTGGGAAAGGAGTAAGGGTTATAGAGGTGGATATGTATCGTCGTTTTTCTCCTATTAATGATTTGAAATCCTTATGGAGGTTAATTCAGGTCTTTCGAGAGGAGAAACCTTATATGGTGCATAGTATGACCCCCAAGGCAGGAACGCTATGCATGTTGGCTGCTTGGATCACAAGAGTACCTCGTAGGGTTCATACTTTCACTGGATTAGTGTGGCCAACTTCAACAGGGCTTTCTCGTAAAATTTTGATGTTCTCGGATTGGTTGACATGTATGTGTGCTACACATGTTATACCAGAGGGTCGGGGCGTTTTGAATGATTTGAGGCTTCACATTACACGAAAGCCAATGAGAGTGTTAGGGTATGGTAATGTGAGAGGTGTGGATTTGGATCATTGGCAAATCTCGAATGCACCAAAGGATAAAGTGGCTTCAATTAGGAACGAGGCATTATTTACCTTCGTTTTCGTGGGTAGGATTGTTAAAGATAAAGGAATAAATGAACTAGTAGTGGCTTTTGAAAAGACGCACGAAGTATATCCACAAACTCGTTTGTTCTTAGTCGGCACATTTGAGTCGGATATTGATCCTATATCTTCTATTACGTTGGACAAGATTGAAAATAGTTTAGCTATTGAAGCTGTTGGACCTCAGTATGGTAATGATTTATTGGCTTATTATGCGGCAAGTGATTGCTTTGTTTTCCCAAGTTATCGTGAAGGTTTCCCTAATACGGTTCTTGAGGCTGGTGCAATGGGCTTGCCTTCTATTGTTACAGATATCAATGGTAGTAACGAAATCATAGAAAATGGTAAAAATGGCATAATAGTTCCTTCGAAAGACTCAGAGTCTCTTTTTGTTGCCATGAAAGGAATGATTGAAGATGAAAAACAAAGGCAGAGGATGAAGTCTAATGCTCGTCCAATGATTGCTTCTAGATTTGAACAAAGTTATGTCAAAAAGTGTTTGCTCGATTTTTATGATGATATTTCTGTTTGAATTATGGCAAGGGTGTTAGTTTATGTGTTGTCTGTCCTGCGATTCATGTCATAAATATCTCGCATTTAGGCTGGAAAATAATCCCCATTGATATAGGATGAGTTGCCCCTGACCGGTAGAATCTCGGATAATAGGAATAAGCTCAAATTGGGAATCAATCATCCGATGTTTTCTATCATAAGAGCGTAGGGTTTATACCCGACGTAGAGAAATGTCGCCCTTAGTGTTGGGGCGGCATGATGGTAGAAGAATTCTTGAAAGGATGACATTGTAATAGGATTAGTGTGTAAACCCTATCAATATTTATCAATTTCCAATTTATACAATTATTGGCAATTCACATCTGAAAATCGAAGCATATGTTAACCCATACGCAACAAACATTGCTCTCTCTTTTACGCATGGCATTGAGTCGGTCTAAGGGTTTCCCTTGGATGTCTGATGTCGATTTGAAAAGCGTAATTGATTTGGCTGAGGCGCAGGGGGTGTCGTATGTCGCTTGCGATGGGTTGAAGAAATTGTACGAGAAAGCGGAGTCGGATGAGGTGATAGCACAATCGTTGTCTCCATTGAAATCGGTAAAATCAGAGTCGTTGGAGCTTAGTTGGTTGGGCAAGACGATGAAGGCGGAGCGAATCTACAAACACTATGTTCAAGACCTTTTGAAGTTGGTGGATTTTTTTTCTTCCAACGGAATTAGAACGATGGTATTGAAAGGATATGGATTGTCTCTCAATTATCCCATACCTGCCCATCGTCCCATAGGAGACATTGACGTTTATCTTTTTGGTGAGGCGGATAGTGCTGACAAGATGCTGAAAAACCAACTGGGAATCCATTTTATTCCCAATGAGCCTAATCACAGTGTATTTTCCTTTGGAAATTGTATGGTGGAAAATCACCGCTACATTTTGAACATCTATAAAATTCCTTCCAATAGGAGATTGGAGGTGTTGTTGGAAAAGTTGGCGGAAGAAGCGAATGCATATGCCGAAGAAGGAAGAATTATCTATCTTCCTTCTGTCAATTTCAATTCGGTTCATTTGCTTCGGCATATGGCGAGTGATTTTGCTACCATCACAACTTCTCTTCGGCATGTATTGGATTGGTGTACGTTTGTCCATGCCCATGCAGATGAGATGGATTGGGGCTTTCTCCGAAAAGTGGCGCATGAGTTGAACGTGCATCGTTTTTTGAATGCTCTCAATAGCATTTGTGTCGATTATTTTGGATGTCCTTCGGAGGAGTTCCTTGTCGAAGAACTTGATGATGTATTGCGCGACCGAGTTTTGTCGGAGATATTAAATCCGGCATTTAAGGAGAAGATACCGTCACGGAAAATCAGCCTTTCGTATGGTTGGGTGAAGATTAAAAGGATGTGGAGAAACCGATGGAAGTATCAGTTGGTGTTTAGTGATAGTTTCTGCCAATTGTTTTATTGTTCGTTGAAAAATAGAATATTTAAATCGATATATGCTTTACGAAATAGCTCATTTAGTTAAGGAAAAGTTCGGCTTCATTTGGCGTTCTTTGGAATGGTGTAATTCTACGTTATTTGGGGTCTTATATAGAAAGAAATTACGTTCGATCCCAGATCTTCTAAAAGATTGTTCGCAGCCGTTCTTAATTAGGAAAGCAACGGAAAAGGATGTGGAATCAATGGCTCTTTTTTTTAAAGAGCAGCCAGATGAAGCGTTTGCTTTTTTCTCCCCTCATGGCTTTGATTCGGATTCTTTGTTGAAGGTGGTTGAAAACAAGGCATTTTTGGCTTATTTGGTATTGGATGGTTCTCAGGTGGTAGGTTATTTCTTTTTGCGCTGTTTCGTGAACGGGAAATGCTTTAGGGGGAAAATCGTTGATTATCGGTGGAGAAACAGAGGAATGGCTAAGCAGATGGGAATCGCAATGACTCGTATAGCTTCAACATTAGGAATCAGAATGTTTGGAACTATCTCGCCTGACAATTATGCCTCTTTGGCTTCTTCAAAGGCTGTCAATCAGGTAAATATCATAAAAACATTGGGCAATGGATACTATTATATTGAGTATCTCCCATTGGAAAAATGAATTAAATATTTTTTGACGGGAGAATAGAGGTGGCGTTTTCACGTTGCCATATGCATTCTGAGTTTGATGATCCTTAGTAGGTATTCCCATGCCTCAGTGCGAGGTTTGTGAAATTTGATATAACGCCGTAACTTTGGCAACGGAGATTTAGCATAGAATATGAAATATCCCATCGGCATACAGAATTTCGAGAGTCTTATAAAGGACGGTTTCTTCTATGTGGACAAGACGGCCTTGGTGCATCGTTTGGTCACATCGGGTCGTTACTATTTCTTGAGCCGTCCTCGCCGATTCGGGAAAAGCCTCTTGCTTTCGACCTTCCGGGCTTATTTCGAGGGGAAAAAGGAGTTGTTTGAGGGGTTGGCCATCTCAGAATTGGAGACGGAGTGGAAGCGTTATCCGATATTGTATCTGGACTTGAACGTGGGAGAGTATGACACGAAAGAGTCTTTGATTAACCGGTTGGAGAAGACACTCTTGGAATGGGAGCAATCTTATGGGGTGGAGTTGTCAGAGAGTCCGTCTGTAGCTCTTCGTTTTGAGAGTGTGATAAGAAATGTGTTCCGTGCTACTGGCGAGCGTGTCGTCATCCTGGTGGACGAATATGATAAGCCCTTGCTCCAGACGATAGGGAACCCGGCCTTGCAATCGGAGTTTCGGTCAACGTTGAAGGCCTTCTACGGGAACTTGAAGAGTTGCGACGAGTATATCCGTTTTGCATTCCTAACAGGTGTGACGAAGTTTGGGAAGGTGAGCGTTTTCAGCGATTTGAACCATCTGTTCGACCTTTCTCTGGATAGGAGGTATGTGGATATATGTGGTCTTTCGGAGGTCGAGTTGCGAAGGGACTTCGATTCGGAAGTCGGGGAGTTGGCCAAGGCGAACGGCCTGACGAAGGAGGCTTGTTATGCCCGCTTGAAGCGAGACTTTGACGGATACCATTTCCAACCCGATACGATGGGTATCTACAACCCGTTCAGTTTGTTAAGTACGTTGGCCAGTCGGCAGTTCAAGGACTACTGGTTCGAGACGGGGACGCCGACGTTCCTGGTGCACCAGCTGCAGAAGACGAACTACCCCTTGGAGGAGATGACCCGCGAGGAGTTGACGGCGGACACCTTGAACAGCATTGACATCATGGACGAGAACCCATTGCCGTTGCTCTTCCAAAGCGGGTATTTGACAATCAAGGACTATGATACGGAGTTTGGAACGTATACTTTGGGCTTCCCAAATCGTGAGGTGGAGGAGGGCTTCACGAAATTCCTCTATCCGTTCTATACGCCGAAGACGTTCAGCAAGAGTTCCTATTCCGTGCTTCAGTTCGTGAAGGATCTGAGGAGAGGCGATGCGGAGGGCTTCATGAAGCGTCTTTCTGCATTGTTCGCCGACGGGGACTATCGGATAGTGGGCGACAAGGAGATCTATTTCCAGAACACGCTCTACGTCTTCTTCAAACTGTTGGGCTTCTATGTGGAGGTGGAGCGCCACACGTCGGACGGACGCATGGACGTGCTGATGCAGACGCAGGACTACGTCTATATCTTGGAGTTGAAGGTGAACCAGACGGCGGCAGTCGCCCTCGCCCAGATAGAGGAGAAGGGGTATGCCCAACCGTTTACGACCGATCCTCGCAAGGTGTACAAGATAGGCATAAACTTCGACTCCGAGAGTCGCAAGATAGACGACTGGAGGGTGGAGTGAATTGGATAACATATAATCTGAAGGCAGATGATACTGAAATATATATTTGATCGATTAGTCTCTTTTGTGGGCTTGTTGTTTTTGTGGCCATTGATAGTAGTTGTGGCCATCATGGTTAAGGTAAAGATGCCGGGAGGTCCTGCTTTTTTCACGCAACAGCGAGTTGGAAAGGATGGGGAACTTTTTACTTGCCATAAATTCCGAACGATGACGGTAAAACACAATGGTTCTACTGTTTCTGTGGCAGGAGATAGCCGTATTACTCCGTTTGGTGCGAAATTGCGCCACTATAAAATCGATGAGTTGCCGGGATTGTGGGATGTCCTTATTGGAAACATGAGTTTCGTGGGACCTCGTCCTGATGTGCCGGGTTATGCCGATAAATTGGAGGGTGAGGATCGGGATGTTTTGAAACTCCGTCCTGGCATTACGGGTCCGGCTACGCTTAAATATCGGTTGGAAGATGAGATGATTTCGGAATATGTCGCACAAAAACAGAAGGAGGGAGATTCTCGTCCTACTCAAGAGATAGCGGTGGAATATAACGATACGGTCATATATCCTGACAAGGTTCGTCTTAACTGCTATTATTATCGGCATTATAGCTTTTTCAAGGATATTGAGATGATTTTTGCCACTGTCTTAGGTTGGAAAGTGAAGTTCGCTGGCGAGGAGGTTTAAAGTGACGGGAATGAGTGCAAATGGCGTCTTCGGGTTCATTGGGATAGGCAAATTTAATTTGCAGGTTATTTGATTTTATTATAATATTGCGTAAACTGAAAAATCCATCGGAATCAGTTTAGATAACTTTCTTATATAGAGATAAAAACATGGAAAGAAAAACGATTTACCTTTGTCTGGCTCACATGTCGGAAGACGGGTTGGAGCAGAAATACGTGAAGGAGGCGTTCGATACGAATTGGGTAGTTCCATTGGGACCTAATGTGAATGCTTTTGAGGAGGAATTGCGCAAGTTCGTAACCGGCAATACGGAGAGTGAGATTCTCTCTCAGTCTCGTTGGCCGGAAGCATGGGAGAGTGCGTGGCATCTCAAGGAGAGCTTGAAAAACAAGCAGGTCGTTGCCCTTTCTGCAGGTACGGCAGCAGTCCATTTGGCTCTTATCGCATCGGGTGTGAAAGCAGGTGACGAGGTTTGTGTCCAGTCGTTTACTTTCTGTGCTTCCAGTCATCCGATTACTTATATCGGGGCTACGCCTGTCTTCATTGACTCGGAGCGCGACACGTGGAATATGGATCCGGAGCTTTTGGAGAAGGCTATATTAGACCGTAAGGCGAAGACGGGTAAATATCCTAAGGCTATCATTCCAGTGGCTCTTTATGGAATGCCGTACAACTGCGATAGGATCATGGAAATTGCCAATAAGTACGATATCCCTGTAATTGAGGATGCGGCAGAAGGTTTCGGTTCTAAATATAAAGGACAGGTTTTGGGTACGTTCGGAAAATTCGGTGTCCTCTCGTTCAATGGTAACAAGATGATTACGACATCGGGAGGCGGTGCCCTCATTTGCGATGATGCGGAGAGCAAGAACAATGTGATGTGGTATGCTACGCAGGCGAGGGATGCTTACCCTTATTACCAACATACAGCCATCGGTTATAATTACCGTATGAGTAATGTCTGTGCTGGAATCGGGCGTGGACAGATGAGTGTGGCGCAGGCTCATATCAATCACCATAAGCATGTGCATGCTCTTTATAAAGAGTTGTTTAAAGATGTGCAAGGTATAGAACTCAAGGAGGCTCCTAGTGCCGATTACGACTCCAATTATTGGTTGTGTACCATCACCATTGATCCTAAACTCAAGATTAAAGGGCAGGAGAATGCCTATAAGGAGGTCATCAAGACGGCTGTCGGTGGTGCGGCGGGTGTAATCCATGCTGTGGATGATCCGACGACCGATTGTCAACCTAACGAGAATGTAGAGGCTTTGCGTGTCTTCATGTTGGAGAAGAAAGTCGAGGCTCGTCCGGTATGGAAACCTATGCACAAACAACCGGTCTATGCCAATGCACCAGCATATGTAAATGGAGTGAGCGAGTCCATCTTCAAGGTGGGTATGTGCCTTCCTGCAGGTCCTTACGTGACGGACGATGATGTGAGGTATATCGTGGATTGCATCAAGGAGGCGATAGAGAAATAGGTCGTTAGAGGAATAGATATCAATAAAGGCATAACCTTGTTTGATAAAAGATGAGAGGGGTACTTGTAAAAATAACGAAGAGATTGGGCTTATACCAAAAGTTTGTCCAATTGGATACGTATCTTCGGGAAAAGAAGATTCAAAAGGCATTTAAGAAGTATGGGCTGGAGACTTTGATCCAGGCGGACAGGGCTTTTAGGAGTTTCAATGCGGATATGTTCTTGGTATTCGGAACTCTATTAGGCGCTTATCGGGATAATGGTTTTATTGCCCATGATTTTGACTTAGATGTGGGTCTCTTGGCTTCTCAACGCCCCGATGACATTGCCGAGAGGATGGAGAAATTTGGATTTAGGAGAGTTCGGCAATTTTATGTCAAGGAAAGTGGTCGAGTTACGGAGGAACAGTTTGAATACAAAGGAGTCCAGATAGATGTCTTCTATTATTTTGACATGAATCCAGATAAAGTGTATTGCTATGTGGCGCGCCGTCATGAAACAAAAGATTGGCGGGAGGCGAATAAAACGGATGGATTTCCTTCTGTACTTTTCCCTTGTGACAAGTGTGAGATGGAGGAGGTCGATTTCCTTGGCAGTAAAATAAAAGTGCCAGCTCTGAGGAAGTCTTGGCTGTCGGATATATATGGCGAGGATTTTATGACTCCGATTAAAAATTGGACGGCCGGTACAAGAAAAACAGCTGTACTAAAGCATACAGAAAGGCTCTATCGGAAACAATGGTAATTGTTCCTTTCTGAGTATCATTTTATAGAGGGTTGAATTTCAAGTTGGAAGTTCAACCTTTTTTGTGTCTTAAGGGATTTTGAGTTGTTATTATACTTGTAATTCCTTTTCATATTTATCTATTAGACCCTCTATCATGTCCTCTTTGCTTGTCACTTTCTTCCAATAGGAGCCGTTGATGGTATGAAGCCAACGTTTGTCGAAGATTTCGACTTGATCTTGGTGGCGTAGGCCTCCTTCTCGGAAGTTTTCCGTGTATTCTGTTGCAAATGTCAGTTGGCTTGGGTCTAATTCTGAATAAATAGTGTACCAATTACCTCCACCTGTGTCAAGATAGTTGTCTCTTGGCGTCACAGGCATGAAATCCAATTTTTTGTCTTTTACAAAATCAAAGTGAAAGAAGAACATGATTGCCGATAGATACCATTCCTGACCTCTTTCTCTTTTTACACCATATAGGGGCTGGTTCGTTAAGTAGTCCTTGATCCTCATATCCCTGACGGGAAATAAGTCGTGGTCTATGAATCCGAAATAGGAGGGTTGTCTTTGTCTGACAATGTTCTTACATACCCAGTTCAGTGCTGCGGCATGGGAGTAGCTTGGACCAATTTTACCTAGATGGTTTTTGGGTAAACGAATGTAGGCTATTCCTTCTTCTTTGCATAAGGCTTGGATTTGCAGAGAAGCTTCCTTGTTCGTCGAATTGTCTGCTACAATGTATGTATAATTGTCTTTGATATGGGTTCGAATGTATTTTATTTGATGCTTGATGATGGATTGATTGTTGAATGCAATAGTGATAAGGTCTAGGTGGTCTGTTGGAATAGCTTCGAGTGGTAAGTTGATTCTCGTACAGCTAGGGATTCCATGCATACTATGCAAGAATTCCAAACTGCGAACTGCCAACCGAAATAATAGTCGTCTTGGAGAAATCATGATTGTTTATGTTAGAAGTACAGCTATACTTAAAAACCAAGAAGTCCTTTGGTCACGTTGTATCGAAATTGAATCAATTTAAAACCTTTCTTTGGCGAAAGAGCGAGCGTGTGGTAGGTACAAAGTACGAACGAAGCTGCCCATTTTATGCCTTCCATTATGAGACGTTTTAGGTACTTATAATTTGAGATGTTCTTTGTCCGGATTCGTTCACTTTTCCCGATTGAGTAAGTTAGTTTGTCGAAATACTCTTTCGTGAGTTTTTTCGGGGGAATGATGTGGTATAGAATGGCTGTCGGAAGATAAAAGAACCGCATGTTGAGAGTTGTCATTTTGTCGAAAATGTCTTTCTCTTCCGCACCGACCAATCCGTCTCCTTTCCTTCCTAATTCCACATTGAAAAGTCCGACCTTGTCAAAAACGGATTTTCGGTAAGCCGCATTCCCTCCTCCAGGAAAGGCATGGGATGGAAATTCCTTCTGTTTGTCGCCTAAGTATAGTTTTCCTGTAATCAGTTGCCTGGTAAAGGTGGTTACCCAATCTGGTTCTTGAGTCTCATATTCAGGAAGAATAGGACCTCCGGCTGCCTCTATCTCTGGATGTGATTCGAAGAAATCGAGGTATGTTTGCAAGTAGGAATCGTTTACATAGGCGTCGTCATCCACGTACACCAATAAATTACCTTTTGACTCGATGATGCCTCGGTTGCGGGCATAGGAAAGTCCTTGCTCCTTTTCTATATAGTAGCGAAAGGTGACGGAAGGAAAGTCGGAACGGAATCTGTTGCATTCCTTTTCCGTGTTGTCTGTACAGTTGTTGTTTATCAGGACGATTTCGTAACGTTCGTTGGAGCATTTCCCTGTGGCAATGCTCTTCAAAACATTATAAATGTACTTCTCCCTATTGTATGTACATATTATGACGGAAGCGAACAATCTTTCCATAAAACATTATCTGTTTTGTTTCTTTCCTATTTTCTCAGCAATCCTTATGAAGATTCCATTGGAGTCGTCATCCTTTTGCGGAAGATGATGTTACCCCTGAACGTCTCTTATGGTATATATATCCAGCATATCCTGCCGCTGAGAGCAATAGGAGTATGGAAGTTATAAATCCTACCCATCTCAACGACCAATATGTGCTAGGATAGAACTCGAATCGGATTTCGTGTTTTCCTGCAGGCACCTTCATGCCTCGAAGAATCCAGTTGGCACGGAAATGCTCTACCTCTTTCCCATCCAAGAAGGCTTTCCAGCCTGGTTGGTAATAGACTTCGGAGAAAAGAAGGACTCCGTCCTTGGCCGATTGGGTTGTATATTTCAATTCATCAGGTTTGTAGGAGAGGAGTTCCGCTGTCGCTGTTGAATCTGTCAAGGCGGAAGATTCCCCGACCATCTCCTTGAAACGGACATCAACCAAAGCGGTGTGTTTGGGGTCAATCGTTTGCAGAGTTGACATCTCTTCGTCCGCATCCTTCACCATCTTCACTTCGTCAACAAACCAAACATTTCCATAAGCGTGTGGGTTCTGGATAGGTTCGGCATCTTTGTTGTAGATCAGATAGCGCATGTTCAGCATATTCAAGATTGGGGTGGTGGTGAATATCGCCTCTGCTTCGTTGAGTGTGGTCACGTTGCGCAGGGAGGTCACGATCTTTTGCATCTCTGGCGCGATATCCAAGTCTATCAACTCTTGGTAGCGGCGCAATTTGGCCGCATTGTAGCCTCCTATGGATTTGTGGTAGTAGGAGACGTCTGTATCGTTGAAAGGATTGTTCAGTGTGAGCACGCGGTAGGAAAGATCCTTGTCCTCCAAAATGGCTTTGTCCGCTTTGGTCTTGACGAAAGCTTTCGAGCGTTTCTCTTTTACGAAATGGTCGCTGTTGAGATAGCGTTTGTCTACAGCCCATAGGTCTATCAGCGTAAGTATGGCGATAAAGGAGATGACATAAAGCGATTTCCGTTCATCCCGATTGCTGACCATATACCAAATGGAGGCGAAGGCCATGGCAATGAATAGGAAGGAACGAAAGGCATCTTTTACCAATAAATCCTTGCGGTCTTCTCTCAAGGCATCCATATACCAATCTGGTACTGGCAATTGAGCATCGCTGGTTGAAGAGAAGTCGAGGAATAGGGAAGGGGCAAGGGCAAAAATCAAGCAGAGTCCTGCTGTGATTCCGCCAGAAATGTATAGCGCTTTCTTCAATGATTGTTCTTCGTAGTCTTTCTTCCATATTGTATATAAAGCCATACAACCTAATAAAGCAAAGGTGAATTGTGGGATTACCAAGGCCATGGATGGAGTACGGAACTTGTTGTACATTGGCAAGTAATGGAAGAAGAAGTCGTTTAGAGACGGCATGTTTTTACCCCAACTTAGGATAAAGAAGAAGCAGGTGGCACCGACCATCCACCATTTGTATTTGCTCTTCACGATAAAGAGGGAGAGGACAAATAGGAAACAGATAATGGCGCCGAAATAGACTGGACCGGAAGTGCCCGGTTGTTCGCCCCAATAAGTGTATGTCTGCAATTTTTTTGGAACAGAATTCTGGTCCTTGTTTGCCTCTTTTATGGCTTGAGCCAAATGGGAGTCTTTTGAAGAGACTTCGCCTATGGAGGCGCCGCCGTTGAAGTCTGGAATCAGCAGGGTCATTGTCTCTGAGATGCCGTAACTCCATGCGAAGGCATACTCTTGATCCAATCCTGAGGATTTGTCATTTTTCCCGTCAACGGAAGCTGTGAGTTCTGATTTGCCTCGGATGCTGGTTTTACTCATCTCCCAATCGGAATAGAGACGTGCAGAGTTGATAAGGACGGCTAATAAGATGGCTGCCAATGAGAAAGAAGCGACTTTTGTGATGTCGTGATATTTCTTTTCCTTGATTGACGTCTGGAGGTATCCCAAGAAAAGAGCCAAGCATAAGAATGCCAAATAATAGGTGATTTGAATATGGTTGTGATGGATCTCCAAAGCCAAAGAGATGGCAAAGAGAAGGAATCCGGAAATCCATTTGCCCCTAAATAGCAAAGCTAAACCTGCGATGACAAAAGGGACATAAGCCATAGCCCACGCTTTTGTGACATGCCCTGCTTGAATGATAATAAGCGAATAGGAGGAAAAGGAATAGGCTATTGCTCCTAAAATTGCTAAAGGAAGCGGTAGGCCTAAAACCACTAGCAAAATATACATTGCGAACAAAGAAAGGATAACCGGTCCGCAATCGTGAGCACCGAATACTCGGAAAATGTTGTCTGGATAGTTGATGCCCGAAGGTATGGAAGATTGAATCGTCACGGTGTAGGAGGGCATACCTGAGAACATGGAGCCAGTCCAAGCGGAACTGCCACCTTCTTTTTCATAATATTCTGTTAACTCATGGGACATTCCTTCCCATTTTTGGATATCTCCTTGTTGAATTACTTTTCCATCTAATTTTGGTGAGAAGTAAACGAACGTAATTACCACAAAAAAAACGAATACACCCAAGTGCTTAAGCAACTGCTTCATACCTTTTGTCAAAATTTAATTGACAAAGTTAAGAAAAACAATTTTAAACTCGCCGAGTTTTATTAAAATTCGGGTTTTAATTGTTTAAATATTTTAAAAAGGCTTTGCTGATATGCTTTGATACTATGAGAATTTTTTAATCATAGTTGGTTGTTATAGCTTGTGTGTTAGCTTTTTTGCCGGTAGTGTAAAAATGTTTTCGCGACAAACCTTATTTTGTAAACTTTGTTGCTGTTGAAAAAAGAAAAAAAGGTTATATTTGCAACGTCGATTTTTGAATTGTAAAAAAGTGAGTTTGGAAGTCTGAATGTGGGACGTGAATCCATACGAAGATAAAGTTATTTTTGATGCTAGATCGCTTGGATGTGGTGTCTTAATATGTTAAGAGGAAATTCTTTATTAAGGGTTATGAAAGTTAGGCACTTTTTACTTTGGTTTATGTTATTTACCAATTTTGGGGTATATTCTCAAAAAACATTTGGTACAGATTTTTGGATGGCGTTTATTCAGAATGCTGATGCTGATATAGAATATGAGCATTATTTGAGACTCTCTTTATCGGCTCAGGAAGCAACAGAGGTTATCATTGAAAACACAAAAATCGGATACAAGGAAGTGATTTCACTTGATGATAATTCTGTGAAAAAACTAATAGTACCATTTCAGGATTTTAATATACCTGTTTATGGCGAAATAGTAAACAAGTCACTTCATATTATCAGTAAGAAAAACATTTCAGTTTATGCTGAAAACTATCAGATTGCCTCTTGTGATGCTACGTTGCTTTTACCAACGGAGGCTTGTGGGTCGTATTATATTATTCAGAACAACGTGAGTCGAACGGAAACTGTGACATACCCATTTAGACCTAGTGTGTTTAATGTGATTGCTTTCGAAGACGACACTGAAGTTGAAATTACTCCTACTTTGACCACTACTGACGGTAAACCAGCCAATGAGCCATTTAAAGTTATTCTAAATAAAGGAGATGTGTACCAAGTGGCAAATCGAATGGAGGATATGGGAAAGGGCTTGTCTGGTTCGCAAGTTTATGTGTTAAATGGCAAGAAAGTGGCGGTCTATTCTGGCAATAAATGTTCGAATGTTCCCGATGAATGCAAAACTGGAGATTCTGACATTCTGTATGATGTTTCTTATCCGGTTTCATCATGGGGAAAGAATTTTATTATCCGCCCATTTAAGAGTGGCAATAACGATATGATAAAGTGTACCGCTTGCAAAGATGGTACTAAGATTTATAAGGACGGCATATTACTTGCTACCATTAATGCATTAGAATCTTACGAATTTTTCGTGGCTGAAGAGAAAGGTGCATTTAAATTGGAAACTTCCGAACCTGTTGCCACATACCAATATATGACTAGTAATTCTTACATTAAGAAAAGGTCCTACGGAGGCCCTTCTTATCAATATGTAGCACCGATAGAACAGGCCATCGAAGAGATTACTTTCAATACAATGTCTAATGGACTGATACCTGCCCACTATTTGAATGTCATTATCAAGACAGAGGATGTTGAAGAGGTCTCCATCAATGGGAAGACCAACTTCGCTACATTCACACCTATTGACGAGATCTATTCAACGGCTTCGGCACCATTAGAAGATGGTGTATATACCCTCAAAGCAAAGAACGGCTTTGTGGCGAATGTATATGGTGCGGGAGAGGCTGTTTCTTACTCTTACTCAGTTGGTTCTAAAATGGAAGCAATTAATAGACTTCCATGGGATCCTTCTGTGGCTTATGACACTGTCTGTGTGGAAAATGTGGTTGTCGAGAATGATACTATTGAAGAAATGGTGGATATTAAAGGGAAACCCAAGGAGGTGACTATTTATCGTCATTATCGCCAGTCGTATAGTACTGATATTTCTGAGATTATTTGCGAAGGTGAAAATTATGTGGTAGGATCAGAATCTTTCCATTCTGCTGGTGAATATTTAATACCGTTAACTGCAATTAATGGTTGTGATTCCATTGTCCACTTACAATTGAAGGTTGCTCCTAAGGAGTCTGTTATATTTGAGGAAACTGCCATCTGTGACACACACTATGAAGGTCACGGCTTTTCGATAGATGTGAAGAATGATGGATTTAATACATTTACTCAGAATTATATTAACCGTTTGGGTTGTGATAGTATAGTTACATTGAAGTTGGAGGTTGTAAAACCTGTTGATAATACTGTTATTCCAACCATGTTCACTCCTCATACTCGAGAAGGGAAAAATGACATTTTTATGGAGGGATACGAGGTATACATATATGATCGTTATGGTAACTTAGTGTGCCATTCCACTAATGGTTGGGATGGATATTACCGTGGCGAGGTGGCCGACCCCGGCATTTATATATACACCTTATATATGAAGGACGATAAAAAGAAGAAAGGTTCTATAGAAGTATTCAAATAATAAGGGGTGATTGGTATGAAGAAGCTTATGTTATTCATTGGTGCAGTCCTATTCTCATCAGCTATGCAAGCAATAGAACGCAGGTTCGCAGATGACTATACGATAGCCCAGTCTCGAATAAGTACAAGTAAAGAAGAGAGTGGACTTTCTTTGTTGAATGGGAAGTTGTCTTTCAATAGAAATGACACTATATATGTGGCTGAATTGAATGATAGTTTTGACATTAAGAAGGTAGTCCCAATGCTAGACCTCAGCAATCTGGGTATAGAGGGTCAATTCGCTCAATTGGGTAGCATTATCATTTATTCGAATAAGGGTGAACTTTATCAAGTTGAGCAGACGAGTAAGGGATGGGGGCATCCTCAAAAATTGAAAATGGAAGGTTTAGGAGGAGGTCGGACTGATGTGGTAGGAACCTCGTTTGCAATAAGGCGATGGACTTATAAGGTGCCAGTAGTGAAAGGACTATACAATCCTGCCGTTTCTAAAAATGGTAAGCGGCTTTATTTCTCCGCTGAGATTAAAGACGGATTTGGTGGTAGGGACATTTGGTATTCGGAGCGAAAGTCTGATGGGAGAACTTGGTCGGCTCCTATAAATTTAGGTGAAACAATCAATACTACAGCCAATGAAGATTATCCATTCATTGCAGGCGATTCTGTCTTATATTTTGCATCAGCTATTGATGATACGCTGAAAGGTATGAATATCTTTAAGGCGTGGCTCAAGAATAATTCAAAGCCTCAAATAATCTCGGCTGATTTTAATTCTGATGGCGATGACGAGAACTTCGTTGTGGTAAATGAATGTCCTTTCCTTGTCTCTAATCGGGGCGGGAATATGGATATTTATCGTCCTGAAAAATTGAGGCCAAACGTGGCGGAAATATCCTCAGTAGATATTGTTGTAAGAGATACTACTCCCATAAATGTTGTGAAAAAGGATTATAGGACTTATGTGTTTTATTTCGATTATAATAAAACATCGTTGATAGATTCTTATGAGGCGGAACTCAATTATATTTATGAATTCGTCAGTGGTAATCCGGAAAGCAGATTCACAATCAACGGACATACGGATACTCGTGGTAGTGTAAAGTATAATCTGCAACTTTCAACTAAACGGGCTAAAATTGTTTATGACAAACTTATTCAAATGGGTGTTGATAAGAAAAGGTTAAAATACAGCGGCTTTGGCAAATCGCAGCCAGATATAAAGAATGCGGCAACCGAAGAGGATCATCAGAAGAACCGCCGTGTAGAAATCATCAAACTAGACTAATTTCATACAATGAAAACGACTAAAATAATATTATACGTACTATTTGTAATGTTGGGTCTTTTCCCCGCAAAAGCCCAACAAGATCTTTTGTTATCCCAGGAAATATTCTCGCGTGTAAATAAGAACCCAGCGGCTACAGGAAACACTGAGGATATTGATATTTTCCTTCATGGACGAATGCAGTGGGCGGGTGTTGATAATAGTCCGCGTACGGGCGTGCTGAATGTAACTAACTATATTGACCGAATTAACTCAGGAATGGGTTTTACATGTTCGTACGATAAAATGGGTGTGGCTCATAGCACGACTAACTTAAAGTTGGTCTATTCTTACCATTTGGATTTGTCTGACAAGTATCTTTTGTCTCTTGGGTTAGGCGCAGGTGCTAATATAGGATACTTTGACCCGTATCAAAATATAATTGATGATGAAAGTGAGTTTGGAGATGCGACTTTACCTGCCGAAGAAGAGACAAAATTTTCGCCGGACTTTGACTTCGGTGTGGAATTATCTAATCTTTTTTGGACATTGGGAGCATCCGTCACTCATTTGACTAAGGATAAGATGACAACTTTTGAGCCAGAACGTCACTATTATATTTACGTGACATCGTTAATCCCTCTATGTGGAAAATGGGAAATGGCTCCCACAATTTCGTATATGCACCGTAACAAAACCAATCTGGTGGAAGTTGGATCGCTCGCATTCTATGACCGTTTCCTTTGGGGGGGACTTACTCTCCGTCCAGATATTAATGAAAAATTTGATCCTTCAATGTTAGTGATGACCTTGGGAGTTGAATGGAGGAAAATAAGGTTTGGGTATTCTTATGATTTGGGATTCGGGGCGAATGAACATCTTTCTGCCAGCACACATGAAATTATACTTTCTTATGGTATAGATAAGAGGGGTGGAAAATAGTATGTGAGCCTTAAAACTCAAAAATGCTGTTGGTTGATTTGATTAGTATGAGATATAATAATTGCCTTTTTGTTGGCTCTTTAAATCTCATCATCAAATTATTAACCTTTTTGAATCTCTATAAAGAGGCTCTGTATAGTCTATTAGTATTTCTTATCATTCTTGTTTCCCTTCCTTTTTCTGTCCAATTTTTGACTGGTGTCATGAAGTCTTCACCATATACACCGGAAAGCCAATCTTTTTCTAATTCAGGTACAAAAAATGTATGCCCAATATACTCCTTCTCAATAATATTGCATTTCTTGCAGGGCCATATGACAGAAGGGAAACCATCTGTTCTATTAGCTTCTTTCCAATCTTTTGTTTCATGCCTTCTCGCACTAAAGGCATACCAATCATGTTCTTTTTCATATAAATAGAAGAAATCAATTTGTACGCCTTTGTATACAAATTGTTCTTCGGTGATAATATTTGTTGCTTTCTCATAAAACTGGCGTTTTAAGGAGAATCCAAAATCTGACATTATCTCTCGTAGATTATCAGGCCGTTCTGAAGCTAACATACATACGTCTAGATCGAAGTCATAAGGAATAAATCCTCCGTCTCTATAAAAGCCTAAAAGGGTGCCAAAATTTAAAATCATTTTTGCATTGCAACTACGAATCGCGTTATCTGCTTGAATTAGAGTTTCTTTTCCATACCTGAGAAAATTTTTTGCCATTCGTTTTTCTTTAAAGTATGTGTCAATTTTAACGAGTCGTTTGTAAATTCCTATTTTCAATGCAATTTTTATTATTAAATCTCTCATCTCATGGTTGCGATTTAGCTTTCGTTATTAAATCTACATTGTTTTAAATGATGACATTTATGCTTCGGCAACTAATGCGTAAAAATGAGTATTAGTCCACCTATTACAAGATGCAGGATATATATCTACAACCTCGATTTTTGAAAACCCTGCTTCCTTTAGCAACGAGCACTCTTTCTTGATAGTTCTATATTCGGAATAGTAATTTGTGTTTAATTCTTTAGAAAAACCCTCTATTGTTACATCTGTCTCTGTCCCAAATTGTCCTTTTATAAGAGCCTTGCCTCCTGATTTCAATTTTCCTCGGTACTTTTTGTAGATTGAAGCTATTTCTGTGGCATTAAAATATTGTATTATGCCGAACATATTAATAATATCAAATTTTTCCTCTGTGTCAAAACTTATAATATCTGTATTATGAACTATAATGTTATTGGCTTGGGTAATGAATTTTGAGAATTGTTCATATTTCTCGACTGCCACGATTTTTTTGACTTTCTGATAATATTTATTAATGGCCAAACCTGTTCCGCTTGCCAAATCTAGAACGGAAGTGTTTGAATTAGCATACTTCATAATAAAATCAGCGTCATATTGACTAAAATCGTTTGCTTTGTTCAACTTTGATGCAAGAGGGGATGGACTGCTTAATGATTTTAATCTCCAATACTGGTTTGCAAGTTCATTATTCATTTTAAATTCCAATTTTTTACAATTTCAGATACTCGTTGATAATCGCCACTCGTGTCAATGTCATATGCTCTAACTAAAATGCCTTTCATTGGCAAATGATCTTCAATTATATTAAAAACATTTTCTTTGGCACAAGTGACTTTATCTCTTTTAATGCATGCTGGTCCTGTCCATTCATAATTGCCATGTTCTCTGGAGAATGATGTTACGTTTCCGTTTGCATCTGTGTTTACAAATACGGCCTCCTCAGATGATTTTTCGGAATAGCAAATAAATTCATCTTCTTGGGCTAATATACGGGTTACATCATCTGGATGGACTAACAAGTCTCCATCCCATTCTATGACATATTCATTCGTGTTCTTTGCCCCAATGTAGAAGCTTGCCCCTGTTTTTGTTTCAAAATATTGGTGGTTATATACAAAAATTACATCATTTCGATATTTCAAAACCTCCTTGATGATTTCTTCTGCTTGATATCCAACTACTATTCGAATGTCTTTTACACTTTTCAGCAATTCCAATTGCCATGAAATCAAAGTCCTTCCATTTATCTTGATGAGAGATTTGTTTTGCCCCAGTCCAAGTCTGGATCCAATGCCGGCACAACTTATAACAACTGATTTAGTAAATTGCATAAAGTGATTTCGTTAAATATTATGTAATCAGATTTCGAGGTGACATGGTAAGATGGAATTTTGTTGTGTGTAAAAACAACGGAAATGTTGGATGTCCGTAGAGCCTCTATATCACTATCCCTAGAACCAATGTATACGACAGAAAAACCATCATTCTGGAATGCCGAAACAATGTTTTCTTTTCGTATAATTTCTCTTAGTTTTACGATATGTCCATCTTCTGAAACATCAACATTGGAACATGAATATTTGCAGTTGAAATTAGTTAGCAACTCATTACAAATGCATGCTGGTAATTCTGATACGATGTGACACAATGATGAGTTATTCTGAATAAACGATTTTATAAGTTCATAAACTTTTATATTGGACACTTGTTTTTTTATATCTGAAATAGAGTATTTGCCCAAATGAAATATTTCTTTTATCAAAACCTCGTCGGGATGGGTTTCTTTTTCGTCATTCTCCAATTTTTCGTCATTCTCCAATCCTTTTCGAATGGCAGAAAATAATCTTTCTGAAAGAATAATCTCATCCAGATTAAAAATGAATTTTTTGTTGACTTTGTTACCTTTCATAAAGAGAAGTCTATTTGCAATACAAATGTAGAAAAAATGGAAGTAAAAAAATAGAGAACACATAAAAACTTAGGTTTTATTCTCTTCTCTTTTGCTTGATGCATTCCCATATTCCCAAAACGAATTGTTATCTTTGCCATGAAAAACGATACGAACAACTTTGAGATGAGAAAATTGCTAATCATAGGTGCCTCGGCACTACAGCTTCCTGCTATTTTGAAGGCGAAGGAGATGGGGCTTTATGTTGCTGTGGCGGATTACAATCCTAATGCCGTGGGAATCCCTTTTGCAGATCAATATTTTAATGCAAGCACAATAGATGTAGATGCCATATGTAAGGTGGCCCAGGATTTTCATCCGGATGGAATCATGACTCTTGCCACGGATATGCCGATGCGTTCTATTGCGGCGGCAACTTCGATGCTTGGCTTGCCCGGTATTTCGGTCGATACGGCTTTAAAATCGACCGACAAGTGGGAGATGATTAAGGCATTTGTCTCAAATGGGGTTGAGGCTCCCCAATATCTGTTTTTGTCTGATTCACAAGATTTGCAAGCGCATCGTGGAGAAATCCGTTATCCTTGTGTGATGAAACCAACGGATAATGCAGGTAGCCGTGGGGTTATCTTGATTCAAAAACCGGATGAATTGGATTCGGCTTATCAATATAGCAGTTCGCAGTCGCATTCTGGTCATGTTATCGTGGAAGAATATATGCAGGGACGGGAAGTGAGCGTTGAAGTGGTTGTTTATCATGGAGTTCCACATGTGCTAGCTGTGACGGATAAGTTGACGACTGGAGCTCCATACTTTGTGGAGATGGGACATTCGCAGCCGTCTCAGTTGCCGGAACCTGATTTGGAGCGCATCAGAGACCTTGCTTCGAGAGCAGTCCTATCTGTGGGGATAGAGAATGGCCCTGCCCATGTGGAGATTATCTTGACGGCGGATGGCCCGAAGATGGTAGAGTTGGGCGCACGTATGGGAGGCGATTGTATCACAACTCATTTGGTGCCGCTCTCCACGGGTATTGATATGGTAAAGGCCACTATCGACATCGCACTGGGTGATGAGCCAGATTTGAGGCAGAGACTCCATAAAGCGAGTGCTATCCGATTTGTCGATGCTAATGTCGGTAAGATTCGTTCTATCGGCGGGGAAGAGGAGGCTATGCTCCAACCGAATGTCAAATGTGTCCAATTCTTTAAGCACGTAGGTGACGAAGTGATGGGTATCCACAATAGCCTTGACCGTGCGGCGTGTGTCATTGCTCAGGCGGATACGGTAGGAGAGGCGGTCTCGGCTTGCGAAAAGGGAGTGGCCAAGTTGAAAATTGAGAGTTAAGGAATAAGAATTATTAGGGGTGGAAAGGGTGAATTGACAAATCCTCTTGTTCCTGAGTTTGGGCTTCTTTTGCTTTCGTGTGACTGTTGTTTGATGCCAACGATTATAGATCTCTATAGCGTCATTGAGAAAGGAAGGGAAAGGCTAAGGTCTGTTAGTAAAATCTAAATTCAAAATCCAAATCCAAATTCATAATAATTCTTTATTTTTGTACATAATAACGTTTCTCTGGCTATCCTTTTTTGGAAATATGTTAGTCAGAAAGGCGAAGCTGTGTGTATATCTTTCTAATAGTTTTTATGTTGGGCTTGATGGAAAGAGTGAAAATCTGTGTGATAGGTTTAGGGTATGTCGGGTTGCCGTTGGCACGTCTATTCTCAACTAAGTATGAGACGGTTGGATTCGACTTGAGTCAGATACGGGTGGATGCGTTGATGGCGGGGCATGATACGACGCTTGAAGTCCCAGACGAACTTCTGCGAAAGGCTTTGGCCAATGGATTTCGTTGCACGACTTCTGAGGAGGAGATTCGTGATTGTAATGTCTATGTTGTGGCTGTGCCTACGCCTGTCGATGTGAATAACCGTCCTGACCTTGCTCCATTGCTCTCTGCGAGCGAGATTGTGGGGCGCGTCCTTTCTAAGGGTGATGTAGTGGTTTATGAATCGACGGTCTATCCTGGAGTCACGGAGGAGGAGTGTATCCCCACGGTGGAGCGGGTGTCTGGGTTGACGTATAACGTCGATTTCTATGCAGGCTATTCTCCTGAGCGTGTCAATCCTGGCGATAAAGAACATACCGTGGATAAGATCAAGAAAGTTACTTCGGGATCAACTCCAGAGGTGGCTGATTTCGTTGACGGACTCTACAATAGTGTCCTTCTCAATGGCACGCACAAGGCACCGAGCATACGGGTGGCGGAGGCTTCTAAGATTATAGAGAACTCGCAGCGGGATGTCAATATTGCCTTCATGAATGAATTGGCCAAAATATTCAATGCCATGGGCATCAATACCAACGATGTGATCGAGGCTGCGGCTACGAAGTGGAATTTCATCAAGATGAAGCCGGGTTTGGTAGGAGGACATTGCATATCAGTCGATCCCTATTATCTTATCCAGAAAGCGCAGGTTTATGGTGTGTTGCCACGTATCATGTCGTCCGCACGTCGCTTGAACGACGGTATGGGTGCATATGTTGCCGAACAGACTATTAAGTGTATGAATAAGAAGGGGGTGATGGTAAAGGATGCGAAGATTCTTATCTTGGGTATCACTTTCAAGGAGAACTGTCCCGATATTCGCAACACCAAGGTGGTGGATATTTATCATACGCTATCGGAATACACAAGCAACATTGTTATCTATGACCCATGGGCAGATCCTGAACAGGTGAAGCGTGAGTATGGTCTCGATATCATCAATAGCTTGCCGGATGGAACTTTCGATGCCGTTATTCTTGCGGTGGCGCATAGACAATTCCTTTCATTGGATGCCCGTTCCCTAACCACCCCATCAGGCGTGGTTTACGATGTGAAGGGCGTGTTGGGAAGAGGAGTGAGTGACGGAGAGTTGTGACGAAGTAAGGAAGGTGGATCTGATGCTTTTTTAGAGATGGCTTAAATTTGATTCAAAATACTTTTAGAGAGAAAAATTCTCGCATCTTTGATGTTGCCCTTTGGTAGATAGTGTGGGACAATAGCAAATTTGAGTAGTTTCTTAATTATATCTAGTAGATGAAGACAATAACAACAACATACTACTTTGGGACCAACTATGGTGCTACGCTACAAGCATATGCATTGCAACAGACCATCAAGAGTTTGGGCCATGAAAATGAAATATTAGATATTGTTAGTGTTCCAGAGAAAGCGAAAGGAGATTTCTCTCCAATTCAATTGATAAAAAAATGGTATATTCGATACCTCTCTTTTAAACGAAGGAGGCAGTGCGCAATATTACGCCAACATTTTGCAGATTTTCATAAGCGTTATATGGGGTTTACGAGAAAGTATGCAAGTATGGACGAGTTGCGTAGTGATCCGAAGTCGTTGGAATATGATTGTTTAATTACAGGAAGTGATCAGGTTTGGAATCTTAGAACTAAACCTGATTTTGTTGATTCCCGTCTTCTTCTTTTCGGTTCTAAAAGTAGCCGTCGATTTAGTTACGCAGCTAGTCTTGAAGAACTCAATTATACTGAAGAACAAAAAGATCGAGTCAAGGAGGCTTTGAGGCATTTTAATGGTATTTCTTTAAGAGAAGAATCTGCTCGTGTCTATATAGAATCCTTTACGGGACTCAAGTGTGAACGTATCATAGATCCGGTGTTTCTTCTTTCTAAAGAGGATTGGACAAAGCTAGCTCGGAATCCTCGCATCCAAGGCCCATACATTCTTTGTTATCAGGTTTTGCGTAATACTCGGATGGAAGAAGTCGCATATCGGCTCAAGGAGGCAACAGGTTATCCTATCGTTTCCATTTGCAATAGTTCTATTCGTTGGATAAGGGCTGATTATACATTCTTTGATGTTTCTATTGAAGAATTTTTGGGATTTTATAGTCATGCTGCGTTCATTGTTAGTGCCTCTTTCCATGGGGTAGCAATGGGGTTGGTATTCGAGAAACCTGTATATGCAATGGTGAAGAATATTCGTGCGGATAGAATTAGAAATCTAATGAATATCATGAATCTTCAAAGCTATATAGTTGTACAAGATACTAAAGATGAAATCGTAGAATATGATAGGGTTAAAATCGAACAGATGAAGGCTATCATAGAAGAAGAACGTGAAAAGGGAATAGATTTCCTTAGAAAGATGCTTTCATAAAAGATGCTCAGGAAAGGGGATAAAATATATATATTAACTCTTTTGTCGCTTGCGGCTTTTTTAATTATGAAGGTGCAGAGGGGGTTTAGTGCGTCTGAGGAGCAAGGTGGACTGTGGAATATTATTCAGGGAATATATGCTGTCTTTGGCTTGTACCAATGCTTCAAATTAAAAGATAGTTGCCTTCGTTTCAGCATGATTAGGAGATACAAGACATTTGTGTTTACTATATGGGTAATGTCTTTTTTTGTGATGCTTTTCACTATAGATTTTGGAGTAAATTCGTTGTTCCGTTTCATAATGATTCCCGATGGTTTTTTGTGTTTTATGGTATTTTATAGGATAGGGCTTACGAATGATATTAGAAAATATCCATATATCTTATATATTACTTTTTTGATAATCGTATATATTTTGTATACTTCAATGCGTACTTATTATTATGTGTTAGATGATGATAAGGGAGCGGTGGCTGATGTCTATTACATAGTGGGATTATTACCAATAATTTTTATTTATACACCTAAGAAACTTAGAATACTTCCCTTTTTGTTGACTAGTATAGCAGTCATGATGTCGGGCAAACGAGTCGGATTTTTGGCTTTGTCTGTGATACTTGTTTTGTACTTTTTATCGAATGATTCTGATTATCGAAAATCATTTATTTCTAAGTTGCTTGTATTTGTGACGCTGTTTTCCGTCTTGTATTTTGTAGTTGTCTCTTTTTCTGAAATGTTTGATCTTCAGATGTTTGAAAGATTGGAGAGGTTGGAGGAAGATGGGGGCTCAGGACGGGCGGAGAAATGGGAAGCCGTATGGAATGTTACATCTTCGGAGCAGAGTATTTGGCCGTTACTATTGGGTCATGGATATGGAGCTGCATATAATCAGTTAAGGGGGCATGTACATAATGATTTCTTGGAGTTTTTTTACAATTATGGAGTAATAGCTTTTGTTTTGTATATTTCTTTTTTTGTCTCCATGGTAAGAGAATGTATCCTTATGTATCATATACACTTCACTTATGCGCGTGAGTTCATGGTTGCTGTTGTCATATCTATATTTTTGGCAATGTTTTCATTTTATGCAATTGATTGTACTCATATCACTTGTTGTTCTGTGAGTTTAGGACTTATCTTGGCGGAGTGGTACAAATTTCAAATAAGGAATAAACTATGAATAGAATAGAGTTAGATTCAAATTATTGTTGTGGATGTTCCGCATGTGCTAATGTCTGCGCGAATGGGGCAATTACAATTAAGGAGGGTGAACGAGGCTTTCTTCTCCCTTTTATAGATGAAGACAAGTGTGTGGGTTGTGGTTTGTGTAAAAAGGTATGTGATTTCAAGAAGGTAGGTCAGATGGATAATAATACCCTTCATGCTTACTCTCTTGTCCATAGTGATGAAGATACTCTGAAGAATAGTACTTCTGGGGGTGCATTCACGGCTCTTTCAGATGTGGTATTGAAGTTTGGTGGTAAGATTGTTGGTGCTCTTATGGAGGATGATTTTTCGATTCATCATGTCATTACAGATGATTCTTTCTTGCGTAATAAGATGAGAGGATCCAAATATGTCCAAAGTGACATGTCGGATATTTATACCTCTATTAAAGACACCCTAAACTCGGGATGCAAGGTCTTGTTTATTGGTACTCCTTGTCAATGTGCTGCGGTTAAGAGTTTCTTTGCCTTAAAATCAGAAAATCTCTATGTCGTAGATTTCCTTTGTCATGGGGTGCCTAATAATAAAATGTTTAAAGAACATATAAACTTCCTTGAAGAACAATATGGGAAGAAAATAGTGGGCTTCTCTTTTAGGGATAAGCGCTACGGTTGGGGCTCTTATAATAGTATTAATTTTAATGCGGATGGTACAATTGATGCAAGGTGGATTAATCGGGCATATTGTAATTTTTTTCTAGCCAATTTATCTCTTCGTGATAGTTGCTATAATTGCAAGTATCGTTCTCTTTATAGACCCTCCGATATTACTATTGCAGATTTTTGGGGGATTGAAAAACTTGCGAAAAAGTATAATCATGCAGGGGTGTCAATGGTGTTGACTCATTCAGATAAAGGTGAAGAACTTTTGAACCAAGTTAAATCTCAATGTGAAATTGTAGAGTATCCTCTTGATAGAGTAGTATATAGAATGAATGATAAACCGGTTACCCGTCCTAATCGGTATGCTGCATTTTGGGATATTTATAAGGTTGAGGGATATTCTGCATTGGTGAAAAAGTTCTTTGATAATTCTTTCAAATCTAGAGCTCGCCATGAAATTCGTAAAATAGCCAAATTGTTAAGGCTTTGTTGATGATATCAATTAATAGTACATCAAAGAAGACTGCCGCCATATTTTCATATGTGTTTTTGGCGTTAAATTCTGCATCTTCTATACTCCTTGCTCCTATACTTCTTAAATATTTGGGGGTGGATGAGTATGGCCTTTACCAGATGGTTTATTCCATAGGACACTATGTTTTGATTCTTGACCTAGGAATAGGAACGGTTATGGTTCGGTACATAGCTGAATATCGCGCAAAAGAGGATTATGATGGCATGAAGGAGTTTGCTGGCATGATTGCTATTTTGACTTTGATAATATGTCTTACAGTCATTTGCGTCGGCCTTGTCGTTAATTCTAATTTGGAAAATATTTTTGCAAATCTTAAATCGGAGGACTATGTCAAATCTCATACAATGTTTAATTTGATGATTTATCAGTTTGTTGTGACGATTATAGACAATTATATTCAAGGATGTATCAGTGCGTATGAAAGGTTTGTTTTTACTAAGATCCTTGGCATATTTAAGGTTTGTATAGTCTTTGCCTTAACCATTCTTTTCGTTTATCTTGGTTTTGGAGCAGTGGGTATATTGATGGCAAACGCATTAGTAATTACAGCCTTGGCTATAATCAATATCATATATGTTTTCAAATCGTTGCATTTCCGTATAAGGTTAACTCGTTGGAAGCCTATTGTTATGATGCCAGTTTTTGGTTTGATGATAGCAATGCTTTTGCAATCGATTGTGGCAAATGTAAATTCGACTGTGGATAAGACGATATTGGGAATAATGTGTACGCCGGCAGATGTGGCTGTCTATTCTATAGCAGCATCTATCATTACTCTTTTTAACATGATTCCTACTGTAATATCGGGATTCTTTCAACCACAAGTAACACGAATGGTCGTAAAAGGGACAAATGGGGCTGAATTAACCGATTTGGTGGTTCGGGTTGGAAGATGGCAGTTTGTTTTGTGTTCTGCTTTTCTTGCTGGACTTGTACTTTTGGGACAGGATTTTATGAATCTATGGGTTGGAGGACATTTGTCGGGCGAGGAAATGAGATTCTCTCTTTTAATCATATTGCTGATACTTCCTTTCAATATGGTTCCGCTTGTTCAAACTATATGTGTTAGCATTTTAAATGCTTATGATAAAAGAATGTCTCGCTCTTTGATTTTGATGGCTATATGCGTCTTAAACATAATTTTTACAGTTGTTGCTATTGGACTTTGGGGACCAATAGGGTCTCCGTTGGGTACTGCATTGTCCTATTTTATAGGGTATGTTGTTATTTTGAATATCTATTATTCTCGTTCCCTTCATCTTGAAGTGAGTCGTATGTTTAAGGAAATATTTAGCCGTTTGTGGATTTGTGTTGTGGTTTCTACCTTGTTATGCTTGCCGTTATGTCTTTGGCATATGCATTCTTGGATGAGTTTTATCGTTAAAGGCATTTTGTTCTCTTTAGTATTGTTTATATTGTTATATTTTAAAGGCTTTAATGCTGAAGAAAAAGGTATAGTTAATTCTTATTTATATAAATTCAGTATCATTAAAAATCGTGATTGATGCGATTATTAGACGTATCGAACACTTTGTATTTGTGTAATATTCCCCTATTCTAATTGGAACATAGAGGTCTAGTATATAATGCTATGAAATTATCAAGTCATATGAATTATTCTTTAGTCTTTATTACTTCTTCTTTTTCTTTTTATAAGGTTAATTTATTTAATGAGTTATCTATGAGAAAGAAAATAATGGTGTTCTGTTTAGGAATAGATGGAAGTAAGCGGTCTCCTGATTTTTATAATTCTAAACTGGATTGCGATTGTATTGTTTTGCCTTCTAATTATATATTGGCAATTCTAATGGTTCTGAAATTTTTTATCTCCAACAGCTACCAAGAGGTTGTTTTGGGAGGATGGGACTCTTTGGTAGGATGGCTTATCTGTCTTTTTTCTCCGAAAAGAAAGAATTCCTGTATATTTGAGAGTTCTATATGTGAATCTGAGGTATTGGGGGTTAAAGGGAAGATGAAGCGTTTTTTTTTAAAAAGATTGCATAAGGCATATCCCTCTGGCGAACTTCAAACAGAATTATTGTTAAAACTTGAATTTGAAGGACAAATCGTAAAATACGGTGGGTGTGGAATTTTAAATTATCAACCACAACCTCCATATGAGAGACGAAGCGAAGTGAAAAAATTTTTATATGTGGGACGGCTGGCCCCTGAAAAAAACATTGAGTTGTTAATAGAGGTTTTTTCGTTATTTCCAGATTTGCATCTAACAATTATAGGGGAAGGTGAATCAGAACTTAAACTAAAAAGAATGTCAGCCACTCTTTCTAATGTTACATTCTTGGGGGCAATAGAAAATATCAAACTGCCTTTTTTTTACAAAGAAGCTGATGTTTTTATTTTACCAAGTAAAAGTGAACCTTGGGGGTTGGTTGTAGAAGAGGCTTTGAATAATGGTACTCCTGTCATAGTTAGCGATAAGGTTGGTTGTTCTAAAGATTTGGTTTCTTCTCAAACTGGGGTTATTTTCGAGTCGGAGAATAGGGATTCTTTGATATCTTCGATTATACAGATTTGTGATATTCAAAAGTATAATGAATTGAGGAAAGGAGTCTCATTGATGGATTTTAGCGAACGAGCAAGAAGGCAAGTTGAATCTTTCTTATTAGAATGAAAATTATACATTTTTTAGGGTCTTTTGATCCGATTTATGGCGGTCCTACATATAGTGTCAAGTCTCAATGTTTGGGGTTGGCTAATAAAGGAATGGAGATTTCTTTGGCAACTGAAGAAAAAAGCAGGGTTTATTTAGGTGGTTTGCTTTCCGCTGGCATAAAATTGGTGGCTATTCCCAAAGAATTCCCCAACATGTGTAAATCATTATACTTGCGTTTCTTTTGGTTTTTGAAAGAGCTGGATGTATATGATATATATCATTGTCATGGTGTGTGGAGGCTGAGCTGTCATTGGGTGAGTAGATTAGCATCAAAAAAGAGAAAAAAATATGTGGTAAATCCAAGGGGAGATCTTGAAATTTCTCGCATTAATTATGATAAATGGAAGAAGTTAAAGAAGATGTTGGCTTGGCATGTATATGCGAAAAAAGACGTTCAAAGTGCAGCTTGTGTAATTGCGACATCTAAGCAAGAAGCAAATTCTATAAGAAAAATGGGAGTGACGACTCCAATAGCAATTATTCCTAATGGGATGGATTTGTCTGAATTCCAGGGTGTTTTACGTAAAGAGAGATTCCAAGAGAAAAAAATTGTTCTATTCCTTTCTAGGGTAAATCCAATTAAAGGATTAGATTTGCTTATAGATGCATGGGCTTTGTTGCCTTTAGAGTTACGTCGTTCTTGGGAATTGCATATCGTGGGTAATAGTGACCCTATTGATTATAAAAATCAAATAGCTGACAAGATTAGGGAAAGAAATTTGTCTGATTCGGTAAAAATGCTGGGCAAAATGGTGGGCCAAGAGAAAATAAATAAATATCTTAGTTCAGATTTGTTCATTTTGCCTTCTTATAGTGAAAACTTTGGTAATGTAATAGCAGAAGCCATGTTGTGTGAATGCCCTGTTATTACAACTACAAATACGCCTTGGGATTGCTTGGTTTCTCAATCTTGTGGATGGTGGATTGATTTGAGTGTGGAGAATTTGGTTGAGACTTTATCTGAGGCAATGCTTTTGCCGGATACTCAGCGTTCCGAAATGGGGAAAAGGGGTAGGGCTTATGTCGAGAATACATTTTCTACGGAGATAATTTCCGCTCAAACAAAGCAACTTTATTCGTGGATAATGAATGATGTCGAGAAACCTAAATTTGTAATTTAAAGAGGTTCCTCTTATTCTTGTTGGCGTGGATAAATCAAACGTAAGTAGTAATATTATTGAGTAATCAATTACAGGATGTTTCTTGTGTCTAAATTTATACTAATTAAATGAAAATTTCATTTTCACCGCCGGATATGGGCGAACTGGAACTCCAGGCGGTCACTGAAGCTATTTGTTCCGGATGGATCACAACGGGTCCACGTACGAAGGAATTTGAACGCAAAATTGCGGATTATTGTCATACGCCTCGTGCTGTTTGCCTTAACTCGGCAACGGCTAGTATGGAATTGACTCTTCGTCTTTTGGGGGTTGGTCCTGGCGACGAGGTGATTGTCCCTGCCTATACCTATACGGCAACGGCTAGCGTGGTATGTCATGTGGGGGCCAAGTTGGTTTTGGTCGATACGGCTGAAGACTCGTATGAGATGGATTATATGGCCATGGAAAAGGCGATTACGGAACATACAAAAGTTGTCATACCTGCTGATTTGGCTGGTATTATATGTGACTATGATCGTATTTTCCAAATCGTGGAGAGTAAACGTTCTCTTTTTAAACCGAACAATGACCTACAACGGCGGTTTGGGCGTGTCGTTGTCATGGCGGATGCTGCCCATGCTTTTGGCTCCTGTCGAAGGGGAAAAATGTGTGGTAAGTTGGCCGATTTTACCGCCTTCTCTTTCCATGCCGTGAAAAATTTGACAACGGCGGAGGGTGGCGCCTTGACTTGGCGGACGATCGAGGGTGTTGATGACGAGTGGATTTACAAACAAATGCAACTGCTCTCCTTACATGGTCAAAGTAAGGATGCGTTGGCAAAGACGCAGTTGGGTGCGTGGGAATATGACATCGTCTCTCCTTCCTACAAGTGCAACATGACGGATATTATGGCGGCAATCGGTTTGGCGCAATTTGAACGTTATCCTCAATTGTTGGCTCGCCGGCGGACGATGATTGATTATTATAATCAGGCATTGGCAGGGATGAATCTCCAGGTTTTGAATCATTTTGATTCCGACCATATCTCCAACGGACATCTTTATATGGTTCGTTTGTTGGGCAAGACGGAGAAGCAGCGTAATGAGGTGATCGTTAGAATGGCCGAACGAGGAATCGCTTGTAATGTCCATTTCAAGCCGCTCCCGATGATGACGGCCTATAAAAACCTCGGTTTTGATATAGGGAATTACCCGAACGCCTATCGGCAATATGCTAACGAGATTACTTTGCCGTTGCATACTCGTTTGACGGACGAGGAGGTCGCCTATGTGATGGAGAGTTTCTTGGCTGTCTTAAAGGAGTTTTGATCATGTATGTTCATTTTTTTAAGCGCTTCTTCGATGTGTTGGGTGCATTGTGTTTGTTGCCTCTCGTCCTTTTGGTGATTATGATTTTTGCTCCGCTTATTTGGCTGACGGACAAAGGTCCTATCTTTTATAATGCGACTCGGGCGGGGAAAGATTATTTGCCTTTCAAAATGTTTAAATTGCGTAGTATGTATGTTAACGCTCCAGATATACGTAATTCGGATGGCAGTACTTTCAATAGCGATGAGGATCCGAGGGTTACGCCGATTGGCCGTTTCTTGAGGATGACTTCGTTGGATGAGTTCCCTCAATTTTTGAATGTCTTATTAGGTGATATGAGCTTTATTGGCCCCCGTCCTAAGCTGTACTGCCCGGAAAAATACCCAGATGGATTGCCTCCGGAAAAAGCGAAGAGTTTTAAGGTGAAACCAGGGGTGACTGGCTATGCCCAAGCCTACTATCGAAATAGCATTTCCCAAGACGAGAAGTTCTATTGGGATGGTTATTATGCTGAGAATGTGTCTTTTAAGATGGATTTTAAAATCTTGTGTCGAACATTCCTCTCTGTTTTGGGACAAAAAAACATTAATTCATTTAACTAATTCTGAGTATGAAGGAGGAATTGAGAGGAAAACGTCTTTTGGTGCAGGGAGCAGGAAGGGGTAATTTAGGTTTAGTAAAAGCCGCCAAAAGGAATGGAGTATATGTGGTAATGACTGGTTTAGGTGGAGATTACCCTTGTAATCCTTATGCCGATAAATTTTGTTATGGTGACATTTCTAATCCAGATGCCATCCTAAAGATAGCAAAGGCGGAGCATGTGGATGGAGTTGCTATCTGTTGTTCTGATACTGGGCTTATCCCTATAGGGTGTTGCAATGATCGTTTGGGTCTTGTCGGCTTGAGTGAACAGGCTGCGCTTGCTTGTTCCGATAAGTCGATTATGAAACAGAAGTTGTTATCTGCGGGTGTTCGCACACCTAATTCGATACTTGTACGTACAGAGGAAGATTTGAGTGTGGCGTTAACTCGGTTGACTTTCCCTTTGGTAATAAAGGCAGTTGATTTACAAGGTAGCAGAGGCATTTCTGTCGTATCCTCTATGGAGGAGGCTGTTACGGCTTTTCGAGAAAGTATTTCGTTGTCTAGAAAAGATTATTGTCTTGTTGAGGAGTTTATAGTAGGTCGTGAATTTGGAGCTCAAGCATTTGTTTATCGTGGAAATGTCTTGTTCGTCCTTCCTCATGGGGATGATACAATTATGTGTGGAGCTCCTGTTCCGGTTGGCCATTATATCCCTTACGTGATGAGTTCAGAAATGACAGAAGACGTGAAAAAGCAGGTTGTTAATGCTATTTCATCTTTGGAGTTGGATAATTGTGCGGTTAATGTGGATTTGATAGAGCGTGATGGGAAAGTTTATGTTCTGGAACTATCTGGACGGGTTGGCGCAAATTGCTTGCCAGAGTTGGTGGGTAATTATTTTTCTTTTGATTATTACGAAGTAATCCTTGCTACAGCTCTTGGCTTTAGTCCTCTTTCTTATTTTAAGGGAAGCGTACAACCTTGTTTTTCAATGTCTTGTATGTTGCGTTCTGAAGTTTCAGGTAAAGTTGTTTCGATAGAATCTGTGAAGGATGAATTGGCGGATATTCGACTTTTTATTCATTTAGGTTCTATGGTTCGTGAATTTTCTAATTGTAATGATGCAATTGGTGAGGTGATTGTTAAGGATACTTCTTTGGAAGCTTGTGAATCGCATCTTTCTTCGCTATGTGGTAAAATTTTGAAAGGAATTAAATATGAATGAATCTCAACAGGTGCATGAAACGGCGGATGTATCAAATGTTCGTATGGCTCCAACTGCAAGGATTTATAAATTCGCCTTTGTCCGTAATTCTGTTTTGAATGAAAATGTAAAGGTCGGAGATTTCTCTAGGATTTCAGATTCAATATTTGGGAAAGGAGTTGATTTGCAAAGATTCGCAATGATATATAATTCAGAGATGGGGGATTATAGTTATGTCGGACGAAATTTTACTTGTTGGCATGCTAAAATCGGAAAGTTTTGTTCCATATCATGGAATGTGGGGATTGGAGGTGCAAATCATGATTACAATAGAATCTCTCAACATGCTTTCTTGTATGCTCCCCAATTTGGTATTTTGGAATCTGAACCCCTTTATGATAGGTTTAATACGGTATGCGAGGTTGGAAATGATGTTTGGATAGGTTGCAATGCGGTAATCTGTAGAAATGTGAAAATTGGAGATGGAGCAGTTGTCGCTGCTGGTGCGGTAGTGACAAAAGATGTCGAACCTTATACAATTGTAGGTGGTGTCCCTGCTAAAGTTATAAAAAGGCGGTGTTCCGTTGAGTTGTCGAAAAAAATGCTCCGCCTTGAGTGGTGGAATCTTGATCCTCTTGTGATTAAGAAGAATATAGCTTTATTCGGAGAACCTATTTCTGATTATGTAATCGAGAAAATAGACCAATTGAAAAAAATATGAAATTATTATTTCTTACTTCTTATTTTTATCCGGAGTTTGTGGCAAGTAGCTATATCGGAGATAATATTAGGGAAGCTTTGTGTGATTCGGGATGCCGAATTGAATTGTTTGCTCCATGTCCATCTCGAGGAGTCTCACCTGAAATGTATAATGAGTATAGATATAAGACTCATGAGTTCATGCATGAAGGGAAATTGAGTGTTCATAGATTTTTTATATGGAAAGAGCCACATTCTATTTTCCTTCGAGCGTTTAGGTTTTTATTAATGTGCTTTTATCAGACTTGTAATGCTGTTTTTCATGAGGATGCACGGCAGTGTGATGCTATCTTTGTGGCTAGTACCCCTCCTATACAGGGTCTTATAGGTGCTTTCCTCAAAAAGATTAAACATATTCCTTTCGTATATAATCTCCAAGACATCTTCCCTGACTCGTTGGTCGGGACGGGGTTGGCTAAGAAAGATGGTCTCCTTTGGAGGGTAGGCCGGGTGATGGAGAATTTCACCTATAGGCATGCAGACAAGATTATTGTTATCTCGGAGGATTTCAAGCGGAATATTATGGCGAAAGGGGTTTCGGAAGATAAAATAGTGGTGGTCTATAACTGGGTGGATCAGAATGCGGTGGTGGATGTCCCTCGTCAGGAGAATAAACTCTTTGATAGATATGGGTTGGACCGTTCCTTTTTTTATCTTTCCTATTGCGGAAATGTCGGCTTGACTCAGAATATGGATATGTTGTTGGAGATAATGGAGGAGTTGAAGTCGGACTATCCAAACATTCATTTGGTCATTGTTGGCGAAGGGGCTTACAAATCGAATGTCGAATCTGCCGTCGCAGAGCGTGGCTTGGATAATGTTCATCTTTTGCCGTTTCAGCCTTATGAGGATATTTCCCATGTTTTTAGTTTGGGAGATGTGGGACTTGTTATTTCAAAACCAGGTGTCGGTGCTAACAGTGTCCCTAGCAAGACATGGAGTATCTTGTCTGCGTCCCGTCCAGTGTTGGTCAACTTTGACGAAAATGAGTTGAAGAAGATTGTCTCTGATTGTCGTTGTGGAATTTTTACGAAGGCAGGCGATAAGGAGGCTTTCCGTTCTGCTGTCATACGTCTTTATTCTGATGCTTCTTTGTGTAAGGAGATGGGAGCAAATGGCAGGGAGTTCATCATGCAAAATCTTACAAAAGAAGTTGGAACGCAAAAGTATGTGGATGTGATAAAGGGCTTGTGCCCTAATTGAACTTCCTTGTAAATGCATATTTATTGCATATAAATAGAAAAGATGTTGGTTCTACTTGATTTTTTTGCATAAATTGATTAGATTCTATATCTTTGCAAACATATTTTATCGGTTAGAAGGTGGATGTGTTTATTGGTCTTATAGTGAATCTGTTTTGCAAAGGTGTAATGCTTGGTTCACATAGAAAATCGGTCGCTTATTTTCCGATGAATTGAAATTAATTTAACACGTATTGGGTATGAATAATGGTTTGCTTATAAGGCTATCAGGTTGGTATTTCTCCAAGAAGGCTTTGCCTTATTGGGGCGTTTTACTAATTGATTGTTTAGTCATATTCTGTTCTTATCTAATCTCTTTTTATATACTGAATGGAGGTGGGTGGTTTCTGCATAGATTGGGATCTTGTGTTTTAGGGTCCTTTGCTTGTGTGTTGATCTATGCGGCCTTTTTCCGTATATTGCATACTTACACGGGTATCATCCGTTACTCTTCCTTTGTTGATATGTATCGGGTGGTGGGAGCCATGATGGCAGCTTCTGCTGTGACTTGGGTCCTTCAGTGGTCACTCCATGTCATGAAGTTTGGATCTCCTTACCTTTTGATGCCCAAAACCCGTTCCATAGTAATTGTCTTTTTCTTTGGCACTTTACTCTTGTGTTTGGAACGCTTGATGGTGAAAGCCGTATATGATATGTTGCGTGAGACGGGGACAAAGATGGCATTCGTCTATGGTGTTCGTGAGGGAGGAATCAGTATCGCAAAGAGTATTCGCAGCCAAGAGCCTCGCAAGTATAGATTGCGGGGATTCGTTTCTCCTACAGGAGAGTTGAATGGTTTGCTCTTGATGGGTGTGAAGGTTTATCCGGATGATGATGCGCTTTTGCTTCGGATGTTGCAGATGAATATCGACGCTTTGATTGTCTCTCCTTTGCAGAGCGATACGTTCCGAAATCGTACGGCATTGATTGATGGGCTCCTTCAAAACGGCATAAAGATATTGATGATGCCGCAGGCGGAGGAGTGGGATGGAAAATCCGAATTTTTGGAGGATCGTATGCATGAGGTGGATATTGAGGACCTTCTTCCTCGTAAGAAGATTGAGGTGGATATGGATGCGATTGGAGCTTTGTTGAAGGGCAAGAAAATCTTGATTACGGGTGCTGCTGGATCAATTGGTTCGGAGATGGTTCGTCAAGTGGCTAAGTATAGTCCGGAACAGATGATTTTGATAGATCAGGCAGAGACTCCGATGCATGATATTCGTCTGATGATGGCTCGCCAGTTCTCATACGTTAATTCTCAGACTATAGTTACTAGCATAGCTAATCAGCCAAGGATGGAGCATATTTTTAAGGAGTATAGACCTGATTATGTATTCCATGCGGCTGCCTATAAACATGTTCCGATGATGGAGGACAATCCATCTGAGGCTGTCCAAAATAATATTTATGGAACGAGGGTGATCGCTGATTTGTCGGTGAAGTATGGTACAAAAAAATTCGTGATGGTCAGCACGGACAAAGCCGTTAATCCGACGAATGTGATGGGCTGTAGCAAGCGTATCTGTGAGATCTATTGCCAAAGCTTGAATAAGGCGATTGTCGAGGGTAAGGTGAAGGGAGAGACGCAATTTGTCACGACTCGCTTCGGTAATGTCTTGGGTAGCAACGGCTCTGTAATCCCGTTGTTTAGGGAGCAAATCAAGAATGGTGGTCCCGTCACGGTGACGCATCCTGATATCATCCGTTTCTTCATGTTGATTTCGGAGGCTTGTAAGTTGGTCTTGGAAGCTGGAACCTTCGGAAAGGGTGGCGAAATCTTCGTCTTCGATATGGGTGACCCTGTTAAGATTGTGGATTTGGCAAAACGTATGATTTCTTTGAGTCATGCGAAAAATGTGGATATTGTCTTTACTGGCCTTCGTGATGGTGAGAAACTATACGAGGAGGTGTTGAACGACTCGGAGAGTACCAAGCCGACGTTCCATCCTAAGATTAAGATTGCCTCTGTTCGTGAGTATGATTATGCAGATGCTTGTCGTAATGAGGAGCGTCTGTTGGCGGCGAGCCGTACTTACGATGATATGGAAATCGTAAAAATCATGAAGGAGATTGTCCCTGAGTTTAAGAGTCGGCATTCTAAATACGAGGTGCTGGATGTTAAAGACTAATTGGCAAGAATAGTAATAGTGTCTGCCAAACTGATTCTTCAGTTTCGGAGACCCGATAGCAGCATAGCCCCGCACATTTTGTGTGGGGTATTGTTTTTTCAGACGAATATGTGGATGATATGAATAAATACGTTGATCTTTTTATTGATTTTGATGATACGTTGTATGATACTCGAGGAAACTCTGTCATAGCTTTGGGCGAATTGTTTGAGCAATGTCAGTTGTCCCGTTACTTCTCTGACCCAGAGGTTTTCTATAAGGCTTATTGGGAAGCGAACGTGAGTCTATGGGCTCTTTATGCTAAAGGGGAGATAACTCGTGATTTCTTAATCGTGGAACGTTTTCGGATTCCTTTGTCCAAGGGGGTGGGTCTACAACCGACGGAGGCCTATTGTTTGGATTTGAGCGATAAGTTTCTTGATCTTTGTTCTTCAAAATCGGGTGTGATAGAGGGCGCTAGAGAACTCTTGGCCTATCTCAAGGGAAAAGGCTATCGGATGCACATTTGTAGTAATGGATTCCATGAAGTGCAGTATAAGAAGTTGCGCTCTTCGGGTCTCACTGATTTCTTCGATACGGTTATCTTGAGCGAGGATGCAGGAGCAAATAAGCCATCTAAAATCTTCTTCGATTATGCTTTGGAAAGAACGCAGGCCAATCCATCCACGACGTTGATGATAGGAGATAATTATAGTACGGATATAGAAGGCGCTATGAATGCGGGCTTGGATACATTGTTGTTTCGACGTTGGGATCCTTCGTTTATCCCACCTCGTCCGGTGACCTACGTGGTTGATTCTCTGCGGGAGATTCAGTCGGTGTTATAGAGGCATAGAAGAGACGAAAATCGGGGACAAGTTTTTCAAACCTTGCCCCCGATTTTTGTATTTGGCATTTAATTATTTCTTGCTGTCCTCCTTGCGGATATCAACACGTTTGATTTTTCCGCTGATGGTCTTTGGCAACTCATCGACGAATTCAATCACACGTGGATATTTGTAAGGGGCTGTAGTACGCTTAACATGGTCCTGCAACTCTTTGATGAGTTCGTCACCTGCTTTTGATTTGTACTCTTTGGAGAGAACGATAGTAGCTTTGATAACTTGTCCCCTGATTTCGTCAGGGACACCTGTGATTGCACATTCCACTACAGCAGGGTGCGTCATCAAGGCACTTTCTACTTCGAAAGGGCCGATTCTATAGCCGGAACTCTTGATTACGTCATCCGTACGGCCGACGAACCAGAAGTAGCCGTCTTCATCTCTCCAAGCGATGTCTCCCGTATGGTAAATATTGTCGTGGAATGCCTCCTTGGTCTTCTCTGGATCTCGGTAGTACTCCTTGAAGAGACCAACAGGATGCCATCTGTCTGTCTTGACAACGATTTCGCCTTGCTCACCGTCCTCCGCTCTTCTTCCGTCGCCCGTGATGAGGTCGATGTCGTAGGCAGGATTAGGAACTCCCATGGAACCTGGTTTTGGCTCCATCCATGGGAAGGTGGCGATGGTGACAGTTGTCTCGGTTTGTCCGAATCCTTCCATCAATTTCACGCCCGTAGCCTCTTTGAAGGCTTCATATACAGCAGGGTTCAAGGCTTCTCCGGCGATGGTGCAGTATTTCAAAGAGGAGAGGTTGAACTTGTGCAAGTCCTCCTTGATCATGAAACGGAAGATGGTCGGAGGCGCACAGAAAGAGGTAATCTTGTACTTCTCAATCATCTTCAGCATATCGGCTGGCGTGAATTTCTCGTGGTCGTATACGAATACGGTCGCACCAGAGAACCATTGTCCGTAGAGTTTCCCCCATACGGCTTTACCCCAACCTGTATCGGCTACGGTAAGGTGTAGGCTATCCTCGTGTAGGTTATGCCAATATTTTCCAGTTACGATATGTCCGAGCGGATAAGTGAAAGAGTGTGCTACCATCTTTGGGTTGCCGGTCGTTCCTGAAGTGAAGTACATCAAGGAGATGTCATCGTTGGTGTTTGGATGCTCTGGCTTTACAAATGGAGCGGCATTCTCTATGCCTTTGTGGAAATCTTCCCATCCTGCTGGAACATTAGGTCCAACAGAGATGATTTTCTCTATGGAAGGCGACTCTGGTAGGGAGTCTTCGATATGTTTCAATATCAAGTCGGTTCCGTCTGCTACGATGGCTTTGATTGTCGCTGCGTTGGCACGGTATACAATGTCTTTCTTGGTGAGCAGGTGTGTAGCAGGAATGACTACGGCTCCGATTTTGTGGAGGGCGATGATGGAGAACCAAAATTCATATCGACGTTTGAGTATCAACATGACCATATCACCCTTCCCGATTCCCAAGGATTGGAAGTAAGAGGCTGTCTTGTCAGTCTCGCGCTTCATGTCGGCGAAGGTGAAGTCGATATGTTCTCCTTTGTCGTTCGTCCAACAGAGAGCCACCTTCTCAGGTTGTTCCTTCGCCCATCCGTCCACTACATCGTAGGCGAAGTTGAAGTTCTCCGGAACAATGATTTTGAAGTTCTTTTTGAAGTCGTCTAAAGAGTCGAACTTCGTCTTTGACAAATATTTTTCGAGCATTGCTGTTTATTGTTTAGGCGTGCTTTTGACTCAGAGTTTGCGTCCAGCCACCTACTGTTATTAATTACATGATTATTGCGAGGAATCGAACTGTCTTCCCGTCGAGGGCTTTCATTCCGTGCATGATTCCTGAGTCGAAGTAGATGCTGTCTCCCTCTTCAAGAACCATCTCTTTGCCGTTGAGGCTAAGCATCATACGGCCTTCAAGCACCATGTTGAACTCTTGTCCTGGATGGGAATTGAGGTGGATGGGCTTGTCGTTGGGCTCGACCGTAACCACGTAAGGGTCTGATTTCCTGTTGATGAAGCCTGCTGCCAAGGATTGATATTTGTATGCCTTCGTACGCTCCATGGCCGTTCCTTGCCCTTTGCGGGTGAGGTAGTAGGACCGCATGTGGGGGTCTTCTCCGAAAAGGAGGGATGTCATCTCTACTCCGTATTTTTGGGATATGCGGTGCAAGATGCTTACTGGAATGTCTTTCTCTCCACTCTCGTAAGAGATATACTCTTCTTTGCTGATGGAGCAGACATCGGCGAGTTCCTGCTCTGAGACTTCCAACGCGTCGCGCAGCCCCTTCAGTCTTTCGGCTATTTGCTTGATTTGCTCGTTCATGGTCGTTGTTTTATTTGTTTGCCTTTATTCCTTTAATGACGGCGTTTGTAAATCCATATTCTTCCATGGCGTTAAGTCCTTTGATGGTCCATCCGCCAGGGGTGGTCACCTTGTCGATTTCTGCTTCGGCGTTGGATTTGTTTTGTAGAATCAATTGAGCGGCGCCAATCATCGTTTGTGCGATAACTTCTTGTGCGATGTCTGGACGGATGCCCAATTCGACAGCGCCCTCTGTTGCGGCACGTAAGTAACGTAGCGCATAGGCGATTCCACAGGAAGAGACGGACGTGAATGCTCCCATTTGGGATTCTGGTATGGAGATAGCTCTTCCTAATTTGCTGAATGTCTCTACAATGAGTTGCTCTTGCTCAGGTGTCACGTTAAGAGAGGAGACGAACGTCATGCTCTCGCGAAGTGACATGGCCGTGTTGGGCAACAAACGGAAAAGAGAAAAGTCGTTGCCAATCAATGCGGCAATGTCTTTCAGATTGACTCCAGCAGCAATCGAGATGACTGTGTGTTGCTTTGGGTTTAGCGAGTTTTTGATTCCGTTGAGAACGGTTTCCACTAACCATGGCTTAACAGCAATGACGACGTACTCTGCTGATTTTAGCACTTCATTGTTATTCGTCGTGGTGAAAATGTTCTTGTTTAGCTTCTTGATGCCTTCCAACGTCTTCTCACTGGCATCTGCGATAAACAAATCTTCTGCTTTACATACTTTGCTGAGGTACAATCCTTTGATGATTGCGCCTCCCATGTTCCCTGCACCAATAAATGCTATCTTCATATCTGAAATTTTATTTATAGAACCTTCTTAAAGAATCCCTTGTCTTTATTCTGCAAAGATATTGTTTTCAGTCGATAAAGGAGATATAAATTGGCTGAAAAGTGCGTCGATTTGTTTCGTTTAGAAATCAAAAAAAGAGGAAATGTGAATGGTTAGGAACCCTCCTTGGTTGAATATTTGATCCAACGTTTTCACGGTGTCGTCCACGATGGCTATCTGTTTTTCTCCTCTCTCTTCCTTGATTTTCTTCAGGACTTCGATCTTTTTTGATTTCTCTTCCACAAATAGGATGTTCTCCTTGCGAATGTTGTAATTTCTTGTGACGAACCCTCCTTTCGCATCGATTTCAAAGGGAGAGGCGACGGAGCATACATAGACATCCTTTGGATCCATTCCCTGGATAAATTGTTGCAATTTGGGGAGTGGGTTGATTTGGCAGTAGGGATTGTCTGTCTCCGATTTGAAGGCTTCGTCCCAAATGGAGGCATAGTGGCAATTCTCGCCAAATTCGTAGGCTGCCAAGACCCCGTCGATGTCAAAAACGACGATCCCTTTCTTTATCTTTTCGATTAGTTGCTTGCTCATGTTCTCGTTATTTTGCCTTTCGGTTGTGGTTCCACATTTGGAAGGAGTTGACTAAGTTCTGCCATAGTACGTAGGAGGCAGGCGCAATGGCAACTATCGGGTTGAAGAAGGTTTGTGCCATCCAGATGGCCAGGATGGTGTTTTTCTGTCCCAAGGCTTGTCCTCCAGCTATGGTGTTGTCGAATCGTTTGCCAACTCGTCGGCCTGTGGCGAAGAGTAGGAGACAGACGACAAGGGCTATGCCTGCTACGCATAGTGCACTCCTTTGCAGGGTGGCATCCATCTTCAGCAGGTCAGTGGTGGTGCGTGCCATCAGCAACGCCAAGGCCAAAACCCAGAGCCAGAAGGAGATGCTTTGTCTTGTCCGGATATATTCGTGGACTTTCGGCACGAATCGTTTAAGCAATATTGCCAATATGAAAGGGAATAGGGCTAAGGGTACGACCTTTATGCAAATGATGAAAAATGCCTCCAAAAAACTTAAGTCGGCCTCCGCTGTCCCGTGTGCTCCTAAAAGGGAGAAGGCGAGAGGGGCGATGATGGCAATCGCCAAATTGCTGGATATGCTGTAGGTTGCGAGACAGGCAACATTTCCTCCGAGGAGTCCTGTTATGACAGGGGCGGATGTGGCTGTCGGAGCCAATATGCAGATGAGGGCACCTTCGGCAGCGTGTTGGTTGAAGTGGTATAACAGTGCGTAGGCAAGTATGCATCCTCCCAATTGAATGCCTGCCAGCCAATAATGCAAATGGTTCGCTTTCATCTGCTTAGGCGATATCTTGCAGTATGTGATTAGCAACATGACGAAGAGCATGTACTTCGTTATGAAGGTGATGTCCTTTAACGGCTCATCCATGAAATGACTTGTGATGAAAGACACGTCGGTGAAGAGATTGTGTGCCACGATGCCGAACATCATGGAAATGAAGAGAGCGTATGTCTTGAAGAACTTGAGCATCTTGTTGTTTATACTTTGTTGAGAATGAGACGTCTGTCGTTATTTCTTTGAAACCAACTTCCCGATGACAGGGATGGCTTGCAATGGCAAATCCCGTTTGATGAAAAAGACGATATAAAGGAGGAGCAGTGCGGTGTTGACTCCGTATTTGATGAGGGTGCCTTCCTCCGCCACTAGTTGGCTTATGCCGAACAATGCCATTGCCACTACGAAGTAGAGGAGAATGGATTTCAAATCGTATTTTATCGGATAGTACTTTTGTCCGAGGAGGTAAGAGATGAGCATGATGACGAAATAGCAGCAGAATGAGGCTGCCGCAGATGCCATGTAGCTGTAGGTCGGTACGAATAGAATGTTGACGGCAAAGGTGATGCACATTCCCAAGAAGGAGAGGTAGGCGCCGTATCGCGTCATATCTACCAATTTATACCAGATCGATAGGTTGAAGAAGATTCCTTGGAAAATGTAGGACATTAGTACGATAGGGACGACGCGCAGTCCGACCCAATAGCTGTCTTTTATGATGAATTTTAGGATGTCGAGATAAAATATCATTCCGAGGAATATCAGTAGGGAGAAGATGATGAAGAACTTCATCGCATCGGCATACTCTCCCCGTTTGTCGCCTCCTTTGTTTTGGGCAAAGACGTAGGGCTCGTAGGCGTACCGGAAAGCTTGGGTGAAGACCATCATGACCATGGCTACTTTGAAGCAGGCTCCGTAAATGCCCAATTCAGTCCGGGCTAATTGTGGATCGTCAATCAAGTAAGGGAAAACAATCTTGTCGGCCGTTTGGTTCATGATGCCGGCTATTCCCAAAAGGAGCAACGGCAATGAGTAGTTTAGCATCTTTTTTAGTAGCCCCTTGTCGAATTGGAAATGAGCTTTCCTTATTTCGGGAAGAAGCGTTGCTGTGCAGAAAAGGCAAGCGATGAGGTTGGCGACAAATACGTATCCTACGCCGTAGCTAGGGTCGTAGAACCAATCTACGGTGCCAGGGGCATGGACCATCAAGTATGGACAGCCCAAGAGGAAGAAGAGGTTGAACGCAATCGTCACGATAATCTTGGCGAGGGTGAGCATTGCAAACTTGGATGCCTTGTTCTGATAGCGTAAGTGGGCGAACGGGATGGTACAGAACGCATCGAGTGCCACGATGATGGAAATATAGGCAATATACTCCGCATGGTCGGAATAGCCCAACAGGTTGGCGATGGGTTGCGCAAAGAAGTATCCGATTAGTGCGAAGATTGTCGATGTGCTGCCGATGCAGATAAGGGTGTTGCTATAGACTTGGCTGGCATCTTCTCCCTCTTTGTTGGCGAAACGGAAGAATCCGGTTTCCATGCCGTAGGTGAGGATGACGAGCAGGAGGGCTGTCCAAGCGTAAAGGTTGGTCACGGTTCCATACTCTGCCGAGCTTTCCAAAATGTATGTGTAGAGGGGAACAAGGCACCAGTTGAGAAATTTCCCTAAAATATTGCTGATTCCATATATGGCGGTCTGCTTCGCCAAATTTTTCATTTCTGACATAATTCCTGTCGTTTTTGCTATTCTATAAAAAACAAAGAAAGCGATAATCCTCATTATCGCTTTCTTTGTGTGGTACCCCCAGGAATCGAACCGGGGACACAAGGATTTTCAGTCCTTTGCTCTACCAACTGAGCTATGGCACCATCTGTAAGGCATTATTTGTTGACGCAACAACTGCCTCAGTTTTGCGATGCAAAGGTAGATGGAATATTCGAATCTTGCAAGATTTAAGATGGAAAAATCGAGATTTGCTCCTTTCTTTTTTTGTAATTGTATGATTAATAGCTTGTTATTGTGGCTCTGTCTGCCGTCATTTCTATGCCTCCTTTCTTGTTTGCCCCTCGGGACGTTATTCTTTTCTGCGGCGATATTTTTCTATTTTTACCTTCTATGTCTTATTTTTGTGTCTGTATGGGATTGAGAATATGAGTTTGAAAGAGTGCTATTATGAAGATAAGGTCTTGGGGCGTATCCTGATTCGAAGGAGTGCGAAGGCTCGCTATATCAGTTTGAGAATTAAGGCAGGTGAGGTCATTCTGACGCTTCCTTTGAGAGCCGACGAATCGGCTGGACTCTCTTTCCTTCGTTCCAAGTATGATTGGATACGGGAGAGGCTTGCTTTGTCGGAGCAACAAGTTTCCCAGACTTCCGTTTTCGATGAGAATACTCGGTTTTCGACTTTGACATTTGATTTGAAAATTCTTCGTGCGGAGTGTCCAGACTTTAGATTTCGATTTTCGAATGGTCTTTTGACGGTCTTTTGCCCTAACTCGTTGGATATTCATTTGCCTCGTTGTCAGGATATTATTAAAATGGGGATAGCGCGGGTTATGCGTTCTGAAGCGACGAGGGTTTTGCCTGCCCGTTTGGATGCTTTTGCTAAGCAGTTTGGTTTTTCGTACAAAAGGGTTTCTATTCGTTCCAGCCAATCTCGTTGGGGCAGTTGTTCCTCTTCGGGGACGATAAGTCTCTCTTTTTATATGATGCTTCTGCCCGATCATTTGGTGGATTATGTGCTACTCCATGAGTTATGCCATACGAAGGAGATGAACCACAGTGCTTCCTTTTGGGCGTTGATGCGGAAGGTGACGGATGGTAATTCTGATTCTTGGAGAAAGGAGATAAAACAATACCATACGACTTTTTGAATCTTTTGGAGTGATTTGTAATATGAGTTTAAATCTTCTTTTTTTGTTTTATTTTTATTTGATAATCAGATTTTTATAAAACATTTAGATGGACGACGAGTGCGCCTTTTGCTTTTCTTATGTCTATTTTCTATAAAATAGGGTGCCTTTTTGAGGCTTTTCTATATAAAAAACAACTATATTTGTATTTGCTAAATTGCGTTCGTCTGCTTTCGTAGCGATTACGTCGTTGAATTTTTAGGCGTTTTCGTTGATTTTTCCTTTGGGGAACAGGGGGGTGGAATGAGGTGTTTGGCAGGATGCGGATTTTTGATTCGCTGAGATGTTTTAAAATGGGTGATGTTGTGAACCGTTCTGTATGGGAACTATATTTCAATCGGTTGCATTGACATCTGTGAGTAGTTACCATGAAAGAGGATAGGTCGTGTCCCGTTTTAACATGATTTCGTTTGGTTATTGGCTCTGTTCCTCTTCTTGGGGATTTGGGAGGATCGGAGGAACCGTAGACCTTTGGGAATTTAATTGGATTTAGATTGAGACATTATTTATTCATATTATTCATATTGTTGTCGTTCTTCGGCTGTGATTTGTATGCAGCGGAGGAAGCATCCTTGGCAGACTCCACGCAGGTGGAGCAGGAGGAGAAGCAGTATGAAAATGAGACTCCGAAAGAGCGGAAACGTCGCTTGAAGCGGGAAGCTCAAGAGCGGGAGGAGGCGGCACGAAAGGCTGCTCTCGAAGCCCGTCTGGAAAAAGATCGGCAGGCTCGTCGAGAGGCGATGAAGCCCCATGAGGAGAAGAAAGAAGAACCTGAATATGCAACGGAAGAGGAGCGTGTAAAGGCAGAGCAAAAAGCCCGTGCGGAACAGGTTGCGGAAGAACGTCGTCAGGCTCGTGAGAAGGAGCGTCTCGAGAGGGAAGAGCGTCAACGAATCTATAGAGAGAAGGCGGATGCCGAAAAGCAGGCGCGTGCTTTGAAACGTCAGGAGGAGCGCGAGAAGCGTCAGCGAGAAAGGGAACTCTGGAAACAGAAAAAACGTGAGCATGATGAGGCTCGTGCGGCTAAGAAGGAGGCTGAAAAGAAAAAGCGTGAACTGGAAAAGCAAAAGCGTGAGGAGAAGCGTGCGGCTGAGCAGGCTAGACGTCAGCGCGCGGCTGAACGTCGTCAACATCAGCAGGAGATGCGTTTCGAACGTCAGCAGCGTAAGAAGGAGGCTCAACAGCGGAAGAAGGAGATGGAAGCCCGTCGCCGGGAACAAGCCCGAATGCGTGAGTTGAAACGGGAGGAGTTGAAGGAGCAACGCCGCCAAAGGGAGCGTGAGCGTGCCGAAAATGAGCAGAACAGAAAACTGCAGCAGCGTGAACGTGCCCGTGAGCGAGAACTTGAAGAGCATGAACGTAAGCTAAGATTAAAACAACAGAACGACTCTGTCCAAATCGAGCGTCGTGCTGCGGAGCATGACAAGATGATTCAGGAGCGCGAACGTAAGGAGAGTCGTCGCCAAGAGGAACTGCGACGGAAGCGAAAGGCGGAGGATCAGGAATTCGCCAATAGGGAACGTATCCAAGAGGCTCGTGCCCGCCGTGAGGAGATGGCGGAAAAACGCCGTGAGGAGATGGAGGCCCGCAAGGTCCGCATGGAGGCGCGAAGGGCACAGCAGGCTCGTGCACAGGAGGAAGCCAAGCAACGAGAAAAGGCGGAGAAGCGTGCACGTAAGATTGCGGAGAAACGAGTCAAGGCTAAGTATAAACAGCATAAACGTAAGACGGACGAGGAGACGCGTATGCGTGAGCGTTACGAGAATGCCTTCCGTGAAGACTCCGTCGATAAGGATGAAGAGGCATTCCGACAGCAATTGATGGAAGAGGAAGAGGAGGAAGAACTCAACGAGGAGGAACTCGATGAGGACGGCAACCCAATTGTCAAGTCGGAGAAGAAGTTGAGCAGGAAAGAGCGGAAGGAGCGGAAGAAACGTGAGAAGGAGCGTGCAAAACGTAAGGCCATCATGGAGGAGATGGAGCGTGCCAAGGCCGAGGCTGCGGAAAAAGCCGAGCGTGAGGCAGAGATTGCTGCTGAAAAGGAGGCGATAGAGAGGGAAGAGGCGGAACGGAAACTGGCCGAGAGTGAGGATGAGGATGCCGATATGGATGCTTCCGGCGATAGCCTTATGGTGGAGATCGAAACGATCCAGGTCGATATGGATAGTGCCCTCTTGGCTCAGCAGATGGCCGAAGTAGAGGCTGAAATGCAAAACTTGGCCGAATTGAAGGAGGCTCAAAAGAACGGTGACGGAAGTGTCATCGTCCGAAAAATAAAGATACCGAACTGTCGGTACAAGAATGAGGTATATTATAAGAGGAAGAAGTTCTTGTTCTTATATGAGTACGATTTCTTCTTGCATTATTTCGATCACCGATATTTCCATAGGAAGCGTTTCTATGATATCGTGGACTCCACCCGTATCGTGGCTAAGCACGTCATGGAGTTGGTGGGCAACACGAAATATAGGAAGGTCGATTTCAATGAGGTGGTGGATTCCGTGGCGATTCTGTTGCCGGATTATCCGGTGGAGGAGTATTTGGACTCTGTCATCACCCAAATGAATTTGGAGTATCTGGCTACTGGCGAGATCAAGATCCGTTATCGCAAACGCAAGCAGAAGTTTATCTATGCGAAGTATAAGCCTTCGGATATGGAGAACGCTTCGTTGGGTAACATCAAATTCTATGCGATGAACCGTCGGGCTTTGATTGAGGAGTTGGATGCATCCCAGTACGATTCGTTGTTGCCTCAGCCTGATTCGACGAATGCCGATATGATGTTGTTGGCCGATTCGTTGGACAAATTGAAGATTCGTTTGATGGGTGATACGACAGTGGTGGGCTCTGACGGTTTCGAACCTGTGATGGACAACCTCCAGCAACAGTTGGATGATGGTTCCGGAGGCGGATCTGGTGAATCTCCAGATTCGGATGGTTCCTCTGATCAACAGGTGGCTTCTCCTCGAAAGGAGATTCCGATAAAAGAGGGGGAGGAAGCTTCTTCGGAAACCTCTACAGAGAGTGATGATCCGTAGAACAAGCAGAAGCGGTCGCTTCTCGTTTTAGGGGATAGAACATATTATAGGGTATTTAAATTACAAAGCTTTGTTTAAGAATTTAGTTATTAGAGCAATCTCGGGTGCCGTATTTGTCGCCCTTGTGGTTTCCTCAATATTGGTAGATGCGCCAATCTATTTCGGCGTATTGTTTCTCTTGATAGCCTTGTTGGGGTTGCATGAGTTTTATGCTTTGGGAGGGAAGATGTCTCAAGTCTCCATATCTCTTGTCTCACCGATGGTGGCTGCGGTCTCCTTCCTCGTGGCGGTGTATCTAACTTCTCTCAAGAATGGGTCGATAGACTATTATCTTTTTTATGCATTGGCGGTGGTGGCCATTTTTGCCATTTTTGTTTTGGAGTTATTCCGAAAAAAAGAAAATCCGATAAAGAACATAGCAGTTTCGTTGATGGGACTTGTTTATGTTGTGCTTCCGATCTGTGCAATGTTTATGTTGAAGTCTATACATCCCATTTGTCTGTTGGCTTTCTTCGTTATCATATGGGCTTCAGATACAGGGGCCTATCTGTCGGGAATGTGTTTCGGTCGTCACAAGATGTTTGAGCGAGTTTCTCCGAAAAAGACTTGGGAGGGATTCTTCGGTGGTTTCTTGTCCGCATTGCTCATGGCGTATCTCTTTGGCCATTATTCCACGGAAAACGCATTCCCAGTTTGGTGGTGGTTCATTTTTGCAACCATTGTGTTCGTTTCGGGCACCTTGGGCGATTTGACTGAGTCGTTGTTCAAAAGGACCCTCAATGTGAAGGATTCAGGCTCAATCATGCCTGGCCATGGCGGCATCTTGGATCGTGTTGATAGTGCCTTGTTGGCAGCTCCTCTTGCCACGGTTTTCACACTTTGTTATGTGTGCTATTTTGTGGAATGGTGAGAATAATGGCGAATTTTGGGATTTCAACTAAAATATGTTAATGGATAACGTTGTAAGTTAGTAGGCTATTTGCTAACTTTGTGGCGCAAAAAAAAATATCGATGACATTACATAAAGAAGGAAAAGGAATTTTGTTGACTCTTTTGGGCGTTTTGGTGGTCATTAATTTGATCATCTACTATTGTTTTTTCGAGAGCAGTCCTATGGGAGTGAAAATTGCAGCAGGAGTTTCCCTTTTCTTGTTCTTGTTTTTCGTTAACTTTTTCCGTAATCCCAACCGCCAGTTTGAAGGCTTTGAGGATGGAATGATTGTGGCACCTGCCGATGGTAAGGTGGTTGTAATCGAACCAACGATGGAGGATGAATTCTTGAACGAGAAGAGAATCCAAGTCTCTATCTTCATGAGCGTTTTCAATGTGCATGCCAATTGGTATCCGACACAAGGAAAGGTGGTTTATTATACTCATAATGATGGTCGTTTCATGGCGGCTAACTTGCCGAAGTCAAGTACGGAGAATGAACGTTCGACTGTCGTGATTGAGACGCCATCGAAGACTCGGATTCTTGTTCGTCAGATAGCGGGGGCTTTGGCTCGCCGAATCGTTACTTATGCTTCTGAAGGGAAAGAGTGCCATGTGAATGATCAGTTGGGCTTCATTAAGTTCGGTTCCCGTGTGGATGTCTTTTTGCCGTTGGGTTCGGAGGTCTTTGTTAAGATGAAGCAGAATGTGGTTGGAAATAAGACGTTGATAGCGCGCCTTCCGAAAAATCAAGATTAAGTAAACCCAAATAGAATTGGCGTATGAACAAGATTAAGGCTTCTATCCCAAATGCAATTACGAGCATGAATCTTTTTTCAGGATGCATAGCTTGTGTGATGGCTTTCAATGAGAATTTCTTTTGGGCTACGATGTTTATCTACTTGGCATCCATATTCGACTTTTTTGATGGTTTGTCGGCTCGTGCCTTGAAGGTCAGTTCCCCTATAGGAAAGGAGTTGGATTCCTTGGCGGATATGGTGAGCTTTGGTCTCGCTCCCGGTGTCATTGTCTATACGTGGTTATCTTCTTTGTTCTCTAAGACAGAGTTGTTTCCTCTCTTTGGTGATGTGGATTTGCTTTCTCGTGGAAATCAGATTTTGCCTTATCTCGCATTTTTGATCCCTGTTTTTTCCGCACTCCGTTTGGCTAAGTTCAATCTTGATGAAAGGCAGACCTCTTCTTTTATCGGATTGCCTACGCCTGCTAATTCGATTTTCTTTTCTTCGCTTATCTCCTTGGCTGATATGTCGGCCACGTCCAATCCGATGTTGAATTTCCTTTCGGAGAAGGTGGCGCTTCTTTGTGGAAGTGTCGTGTTTGTCATCGTTTTGGTTTTGCTTTTCTCTTGGCTTTTAATCTCGGAGATTCCGATGTTTTCGCTCAAGGTCAAGAATTTGAGGTGGGCTGATAATAAGATTCGTTTTATATTCTTGATTTTGTCTGTCTTGATGACGGTTCTCCTTTGGTGGGGAGCTGCGCCATTGATAATATTACTATTCATTTTGATGTCTATTCTTACGGGTCGTAAGAGTTGATCTCGGGCTTTTCAATGATATCAAGGGTGATGGGTGGCTGTCATCCTTTTTTCTTTTAGGTTTGAATAGATTGATTTTTCTTGAATAGGGAAGAGAGACGTTCCTATGTTGATAGTTATTTTGGGAAAACACGAATAATGTGGTCTGTACTCAAATTCGGTGAGTTGGATCTACTTTAAAGATATAGTTTATGAAGCAGTTTGTTAAGAATGTTTTGGCAACGGTCGTGGGGCTTGCCTTGTTTTCATTCCTCATCTCCTTTTTAGGTTTGATTGTATTGGGTTCTTTGGCTGCCATGTCGGGATCTAAGAATCCAGTACTTCCTAATTCTATTTTGTCCATTCGTTTGGAAGGTACTTTGGTGGATCGTTCCCAAGAGGATATTTGGACCCTCCTCTCTTCCGATGAGTCATTGACGATCGGCTTGGACGATATTCTCCAATCCATAGAGGAGGCAAAGAAGAACGACGACATAAAAGGTATATATCTATCCACCGGACTTTTTGAGGGTGGTTATGCCTCGGTGGCGGAAATCCGTAGGGCTCTTCTCTCTTTCAAGGAGACGGGCAAGTTCGTGGTTGCCTATTCAGGTGCCTATACGCAGAAGTGCTACTATTTGGCTTCGGTGGCAGACAAGGTTTTCTTGAATCCCGAAGGTGTCATTGATTTGAATGGTGTATCTTCATCATCCCTCTTTTATAAGAATCTTTTGCAGAATATCGGTCTGGATATGCAGGTGATAAAGGTCGGAACTTACAAATCCTTCTCGGAACAATATACCAATACGGAGATGAGCCCAGCCAACAGGGAGCAGTTGCAAGTCTTGACTTCCTCTATTTGGTCGTCGATCCTGACGGAGATATCGGAGTCAAGGGGTATCCCTTTCGATTCGTTGGATGCGATGGCCTCTTCGTTCGTCTCTTTCCAGCCACAAGAGCAATGCTTGAAATGGAAATTGGTGGATGAACTGAGTTATTATGACGAAGTGCTCTCTTATCTCCGTCAACAGTTGGGCTTGGATGCAAGTGAGGAGATCTCTGTTGTCGAACCTAATGATTTGTTGCGTGATGATTTGGCTATGGGTACCGAAAAGGAGGTGGCTGTAGTCTATGCGATTGGAGAGATAGACAACGGAACGATGGAGGGTATCAATTCTTCGGAGTTGTCGAAGACTTTGCGTGAATTGGCAGCTAATGACGAGGTGGCGGCAGTTGTCCTTCGTGTCAGTTCTCCTGGCGGTAGTGCCTATGGTTCTGAACAGATTTGGCGGGCTGTGGAGTTGGTGAAGGCTCGTAAGCCTGTGGTTGTCAGCATGGGAGATTATGCAGCTTCGGGAGGCTATTATCTCTCTTGTGGTGCTCATCGTATCTTTGCGGAGTCAACTACAGTGACTGGCTCCATCGGAATTTTCTGTGTCATTCCGAATGCTGAAGGTTTGATGAAGAAGGTAGGAGTGGATTACGAGTCGGTCAATACGAATCCTTTTGCGGATGCCCCTAATCTTCTCCGTCCGTTGTCCGATTCGGAGCGTCGTATTATGCAGGAGTATGTGAACAAAGGATATCATCTTTTTGTCAGCCGTTGTGCAGATGGCAGGAATATACCTTACGATGATTTGGAGAAGATTGCGCAGGGACGAGTATGGAGCGGAGTCTCGGCTCTTCAATTGAATTTGGTAGATCAGATAGGAGGTTTGGATGATGCGATTGCTTCGGCAGCTGCCTTGGCGAACGTCTCTGACTATGAGGTTACGGAGTATCCGGAAAAGAAGACCCTTCTTGAAACATTGCAGGAGAAGCCAAGTCTTGGTATGGATAAGTTATTCTTTGGAACGACCTTGAAGAAGGAACGCGATATGCTTGAGCGTATTCGCAAGATCGATCGTATGCAGGCTATCCTGCCGTATGAATTGGAGATTCAGTAATTTTGAGGTTGAGAATCTGTAGGGTAAGGAGAACTCTTTTCTTTTCGCCTTGCTGACTAATTGGGGTCTCGTGCAATTGATTTGCATTAGCAAATTGTCTGGTTTCGGCCGAAATCCATAAAAAACTATGGAAATGCTTGTAAATCATGTATAAAATGTATACATTAGAGGTGTAATACCATGAAGTTGGCATTTTTAAGGTCTTTTCATGTTGAATTGAAATAGAACTTGGATTAAAAACGGAAGGTAGATTCCGTTAAATTCATCGTTTTAACATAGAACACAAAAATGGGTTTGGAAAAATCGGTGCTTTTTGTTTGAGGTATTGCTCGCTTTGGGTAGGCGAATTTCCTCGAAAGAGAATAGGAAGTACACGAATTGAAATGGCAGAACCCATCTGTTTCGGTAAAGAGTAGAGGTCGGAATGAATCAACTCTCCTTCATGGATATAGGGTGGGAGAATGTGTGGGGATCTCAAAATCTTGTGCTAAAATCGTAAAGTGGAATGAATTTCAGATATGTCTGTAAAGGGTAGGTCCATATTGTTGAAGATATTATTAGCTCCTTTTGCGTTTCTGTATGGCAGAGTTGTCGCCATCCGCAATTGGATGTTTGACAATGGCATATTGCCGTCTGTCTCCTATGATTTTCCCGTTATTTGTGTGGGAAACATTACGGTAGGAGGGACGGGCAAGACTCCTTTCACGGAGTATCTCATCCGTTTGCTGCTTCCTCAAAAGAAAGTGGGTGTGTTGAGTCGTGGCTATAAGCGTTCGACTTCGGGCTTCGTATTGTCAACGAAATATTCCAAGGCCTCCGAGATAGGGGATGAACCTTGCCAGATAAAGCGGAAGTTCCCGGAAGTGGTCTTGGCTGTTGATGCCAACCGCCGTCGGGGTATCCAAAAAATGCGGGAGCGGGAACAACCTGAGGTTTTCTTGCTGGACGATGCCTATCAACACCGTTATGTAAAACCAGGGCTCTCTATCTTGTTGATAGATTATAACCGTTTAGTGACGGAGGATTCTCTTTTGCCTTTGGGTCAACTTCGTGAGCCTGTCCGTTATATGAATAGGGCTAATATAGTAGTGGTCAACAAATGTCCAGCGACCATCACGCCGATGGAGTTGCGTATTATCAAAAAGAAATTGTCGCTATATCCTTACCAGACGCTCTATTATTCGTCCATAGCCTATGGCGATTGTGTCCCTGTTTTTGCGGAGTCTCCTTTGACAGGGGAGATGTTGCGGCCGGAGGCTTTGCACCAAGGTGAGTATGCCGTGCTTTGTGTGACAGGCATTGCTTCCCCAAAACCATTTGAGTCTTATATCTCCTCTTTTGCCAAGATTGCGAAATCGTTGAATTTTGGCGATCATCATAGTTTTACGAAAGGAGATATCAGTTCGATAGAAAAAGAATTTAAATCAATATCGTCCCCAAATAAAATCATTTTGACGACAGAGAAGGATGCGGTGCGGCTTCAAGAGAATCCATTCCTCTCCGACGAGTTGAAAAAGGTGATTTGTTGCATTCCATTGACGGTGCGTTTCTTGGGGGGTGAAGAATCTTTTAACAAACAAATTTTAGAGTATGTTGGAAAAAATTGATAAGACAGTCGAGTTCTTGAAATCTCGTTCGGCTATGCGGCCTAAGATTGCCGTTGTGTTGGGTACAGGCTTGGGTCCTTTGGCTGATAACATAGAGGTGACGGATGCCATTCCCTATTCGGAAATTCCAGGATTCCGAACTAGTACGGTGCAGGGGCATAGTGGAAAGTTGATATTCGGTAAGTTGGCGGGAGTCCCAGTTCTTGCCATGCAGGGACGTCTCCATTTTTATGAAGGCTATCCGATGTCCGACATCGTTTTTCCTGTGAGGGTGATGTGGCGAATGGGTATCAAGGTCTTGATGGTCTCCAACGCAGCAGGCGGATTGAACCCTAAATATGTGCCAGGTGACATCATGCTGATACAGGATCACATTAATTTGTTCCCAGAACATCCTTTGCACGGACCAAACGACGAACGGATGGGTCCTCGTTTCCCAGATATGGGCAATGCCTACGATAAGGAACTGATCGCCTTGGCAGAGAAGATTGCTTCGGAGAACTCCTTCCCTGTATGCAAGGGAGTCTATGTTGGTACGCAGGGACCTACGTTTGAGACCTTGGCAGAATATCGTTACTTCCGCATCATTGGCGGAGATTCTGTGGGAATGTCAACGGTGCCGGAGGTTATCGCGGCCCGCCATTGTGGGGTGAAGTGTTTCGGTGTTTCGGTGGTTGCCAATGTGGGATTGGATGCGGAGGCGAATGCCGTTTCCCATGAAGAGGTGCAGCAGAACACGAAGAAGGCGCAGGAGAACTTGTCTTTGCTCTTTACCGAGATGGTTCGGAGAATGCCAGTGGAATAGTCACGCTCCGCAGTTGCAACAAAATACAAAAGTTGGGATGGGAAACTCTTTTCTCATCCCCTTTTTTTGTCGGATTATGATTATCTTTACAAAGTGTTTTCCGAATAGTCGGGAGACAGCGAAATAGATTGAATGTTGTATATTTAGTATAATCTTTTAGCTTATGTGGTTAGATGTGCTTATAGCTTTGGCAAGTTTGGCTCTCCTTGTTTGGAGTGCTGATAAGATGGTGGAGGGAAGTGCTTCCATCGCAAAACGTTTTCATATTTCAAATGTCTTGATCGGTTTGACGATTGTCGCATTCGGAACTTCAGCTCCGGAGTTGATAATCAGTTCGATCTCATCCTACCAAGGGCAGTCTGCCATGGCTATGGGAAATGTGATGGGTAGTAACATTTTCAATGTTTTGGCCATCTTGGGTGTCACCTCGTTGATTACCATTGTTCCCGTGCAACGCCAAACCATCCTTTTCGAGGTGCCTC
>JAGCWQ010000010.1 GCA_017961765.1 Paludibacteraceae bacterium
GGTCTGGGCAAAGGCTATCTGCGTCTTGCGGGGGTCTCCGTTCTGCGCAATCAGGTAGCAGGCGTAACGGGTCAGCATAATGTCGTCCACTTCTCGTTGCGCACCTTTCGCTAGGTTTATCATTTTGCTGACGTCAGCAAAATGATCTGATATTGACTGCCCCGCATTCTGACAGGCTTCTTTTGCCTTGTCAATCACATTGGTGAAATTACGCCATTGCTGATAACCCAATAGAGAATGAAGCTCTCTTGCACTCCAACACTCTATCTGATTCACTTCACACGATGCTTGTTCGAATTGCTCAAACAAATCAAGAATTTCCTCTTTTTTCATATCAATTATAATTTAAAATCAAAAAACAGGCTGAACGTTTTTAATGTTCCCGTGTTTGTTCACGGTGATGCAAAGATAATTTTTTTCGAGAGATTTTGAGTGCACGTATGAAATATTCTGTCGCTTCCTCCCAAGCATCTTTCCGATACCCCCTACCCCACCCAATGAAAAAACAGTTAGATAGTTTCATATCCAAAGCATTCTCGCTATCTTTGGAAACTATTCTTAAAACAAGAAGTGGATCATGTGGAAGAAAGGGAAAGAACTCGTTATAAAGGCATCCAATGAGAAGAAATGGTTTTATGCCTTATTGCTTATGTTTGCGGTTATGATCATCGCCTCTTTGCGTACGACCCAAGACAGAACGACGGACCTACTCGTGGGGCTGGCCATTTGCCTCGTCATCTTTTTCATCACCCGTCTGTTGTCAAAAGCCAGCGAACTGCCTTCTGTCATCCTCTCGGAAAGGGGGTTCCAATATGGCAGCACCCTATTGGATTGGGACTCTATCGACTATGTATATCACTTTTATAGAACTACAACGACAAGAACTGGATCAATGACCAATAAGAATAAGACTCCCTATCTCTCTGTCGCTTACCATGATGGGAAAGGCGTGAAAAAGGAAATCGAGATCAACCTCGACTGCTATAGCAACCTTTTCACCACCTATTACAACCCAAGCGACATAAGGAATGCAGCGAACTATTTCAGTGGCAGGGAGATTTGCAATGCACGCAAATAACAATGGCTAACCAATATTTAACGATCTGATTATGTGGAAGGAAGGAACAGAGTTGGTGATAAAAGCGAATCAAATTGCCATTTCAGAGAAGGGAATTCTGGTGGAAGAAGGTCATCTGTTGCCATGGGATCATATACGTTACGCCTACCCGGAACGCCAAGGTGTTGGAAAACAAGTTCATGATTACCTGGTTATCGTCCATACCGAACCAAAAGACGGAGTCGAGCAAGTAGCGACAGAAGAGATCCGAACTGATTACTATACCTCCAATCAGGAGGATATAAGCCGTGCTGTCAACTATTGGAGCGGCAGAAAAATCGGCAAACAATCCGATAGATTTCGTGATGAAGTCATTGAAAAGAAAGAGGGACTCTCCACGCAAGAGAAAGAGGCTCTAAGAGAAAAAAGTGATGTGTTCATTCCGTTGTTCGAGAAGGAGAAAAGAAAGGAGGATCTATCATTTCCAATCACATTTGTATTTTTCTCAATTCTGTTCATCTCTTTCTGCCTTCTGTTTCGCAATCAGTTGGAGGGGAATTTGATGGGTATAGTTGCAATATCATTATTCATAAATGGTTTTTCCATTTCAATTGTGGTACCCTATCTGCTTAGGAGACGATTTCTAAAGACCCCACCAATTGAGGAACTATCCCAATCGGAAATCATCGATTTCTTCAGGATGGCTTCCAAAGGAGAATATACGAACTACCAGACAAGCATCCTCACTTCGGTTGTTTTGACGGTTGCGTTTGTTGTGTGGCTAATCTACATTGTGTACAATTAACATCGAAAGATCATGTGGAAGGAAGGAACTGCGTTGGAGATAAAGAAATCCAAAAGGAAACAATGGGGGACACCCGTGTTGTTTATCGTAGTGGGATTGGTGGGTGCAATTCTTGCTTGTCTGGGTGCAGTTCTGGATATAGAAAGCCTTTATGGAGGAGGTTTGGGGTTATGTTGTATATTTTCCTTTTACGCCTTAGTGTTTATTCTTGATGATATTTCTGGAATCAAGCGCATCCTCATTTCGGGGAAGGGAATTTTGTTGAACGATGATATTCTTTTGACGTGGGAAATCATACGCGACGTACATACGGAACGTCGAAGCGGTTACACTTCCAGTCCAACGTGTCATTATTATTCTCATAACTACCTAGTTATCTTCTATACCGAAACAAAAAAAGAAGTCGAGCAAGAAGCAAAAAAAGAGATCTGCATCGACGACTTTATCTATGACACCGAGGAGATTAAACTCGCTATCGGCTATTGGCGAAAAAAGGCAAAGGACCTTGCCTAATTTAGCGACTGAGGAATCTGTCAAAGAGGAGTCGCTGTTAGAAATACGTCCAAGCGATTTTCCAAAATCATAAAAATGAGTATCTTTGTGAGAAATAAAAATTTACGTGAGATGTCAATTGCCAATCCAATATACGATTCTGTCTTCAAATACATGATGGAAGACCAAAGGGCTTCGAGGATTCTGCTTTCTAATTTGTTGCAAAGAGAGATTGTTGAAGTCACCCTGAAGAACAATGAATACATCAAGAAGGTCAACAGCGACACCACCGTTCTGCGGCTGGATTTCAGCGCACGGATCAGGCAGGCCGACGGAGAGACGAAGGTCGTGACCATAGAGATCCAGAAAGCCCTCTTGCCGACGGAAATCATGCGTTTCCGCAAATACCTCGGAAAACAGTTTCAAGCGGACGACAACCGACTCATCATTAGCGACAAGCCATTGATAGAGAAGCCGCTCCACATCGTCTCCATCTACCTGCTCGGGCATAGCGTGAATGGACTTGACACGGCCGTGACTTATGTCTATCCGAAGTTGTTCGATCAGTTTGGCGCATCGTTATCGGCAGACGTGGAAGCGATTGACTTCATCAACGGACTGACCCACGACATGATTGTGGTTCAAATTCCCAAGATAAAGAAAGACAGTGTAAAGACGAAGTTGGACAAGTTGCTACAACTCTTCAACCAAGAGTACAAGTCGGCCGAGAACAGCCATGTCCTAAACGTGGGAGACGATGTCCTGAACCAACTCTCGGAGGAACAAAAGACCGTCTATAACCGGTTGGTCCTTGCCAAGTCGGAAGACAAGCTATGCGAAGAGATGGACTTGGAGGACGAGTACGTAAAGCTCCTCCAGATTTGGGAATTGGAGAAATCCGATTACAAGAAGCAGATCAACACGCAAAAAGAGCAAATCAACACGCAGAAAGCGCAGATGGCGAACATGGCAAAACTTCTGCTTGAAACAGGAAAAAGCAAACAGGAGATAGCCTCCGTGATGAACATTTCGGAGCAAGAATTGAACAACCTCATTCCATGATTGCTTCGGAATTGCCATTTGCAAATAAACTGCACTAAAATGTGCATTTTTCAAATATAATCACTATTATTGCCTTGTCGAACCATTTTGTCGACTTTGAGGCATAAAAACGAAGCGAATGGAACATGGTAAATAAGTAGATATGTTTATTCGCAATAGTTTGATGGATTTTTGTAAACTATAATAGTAAGGCAATGGAAAAAGAAGTATATGTATCCCCTTCCATAGAAACTATCCTTCTTGAGTTGGAAGAGGCCTTGGTGGTAGGATCTCGGACAACGATGGAAGTTGACCCAATTCCAGACAATGGAGGTTTTGAATTTATTGGAGACGAGTAACGAGTTTTTGGTTATCAAGAATAGAAATGGAAGAGATTATATTAAACGCCCATAACAAGACGGAGAATCCGCAGAACCACACGACGGAACACTTGCTGAACCAGACCATGATTCGGCTGTTCAATTGTGGAAGGGCGGTCAGTGCCCACATTGAGGCGAAAAAGTCGAAATGCGACTATGCGTTATCCCAAGAGCCGACTGCCGAAGAGATTTCCAACATAGAAAACACTATGAATACCGTCATAAGCCAAGGATTACCCGTCTATTCAGAGTTCATGGAGAAAGGGAAAGCCAAGGAAATTTACAACTTGTCGAAACTCCCAGACGATGCTTCCGAGACGTTGAAGATTGTCCATATCGGTGACTACGACGCCTGCCCCTGCATCGGCATCCATGTGGAGAACACAAAGGAAATCGGCACGTTCAAAATCCTTAGCAGTAGTTACGAAAACGGAATCTGGAGGGTTCGTTGGAAGACCGTCCGATAAAGTCCAAAACGAGATTTCATGATAAATTAGACACTAACAATGATACGTTTCACCCATATAACCCTTATCGCCCTATCTATTCTTTTCCTGACAGGGTGTTCGAACAAAAAAGAGGAGGCGCAGGACCCCAACAAGAACTTAATCTTGGCAATCACCAAATGTTCCAAGTTGTACACGGTGCAATACAATGTGCATAAGGTTGTCACGTTCGACGACATTGTCTCCATCAAAGGAAGCCTCTTTTCCGAGAAGTTCAGTTTCACCATTCCAGGCGACCGGAAGATAGCCATTCCGATAGATGCCACCATCAAGGGATTCATTGATTTCTCCAACTTTAACGAGACGAATGTGGCATTGAACGGGGATGAGATTACCATCACCCTCCCCGACCCTCAGATCGTCATGACATCCTCCAAAATAGACCATGCAGGCATGAAAGAGTACCTCTCTTGGAATCGTGCCAAATTCGACGAAAAAGAGAAGGAAGAGTACCTCAAGCAAGGCGTCGCCAGCATCCTCTCGAATATGAAGAACACGGACATCATCGAACGTTCTCGCATCAACGCCTTCAATACGCTCCAACCCATCATCATGGCGGCCGGCTACAAGGCGGAGAACATCCACATCTATTTTAGGAATGAAATAGAGAAGAACGCCCACGAGGACAGCCTCTTCTACAATCTGATAAACAACGACTAATCAACACGAAATGAAAAAGATATTCATACCCAAAGCCATCATCATGAGTCCCATCTTCTGGATTCTTCTGGTCATCGGTTTTGCCCTACTCTACTTCACGAAAAACTTCGAGATAACAAAGAGTAACAAAATCGAGGAGACGTCCATCGACATCACCGCCATCAAAGACATCTCCGAATGGGAATTCTTGACCATCCAACGCGAGGAGTTCATTGACACGACCTTGAGAAGCAAGCAGTTGGCCTGCATCTACACGGGTACCATTCGGTTGGGATTGAACATGAAGCACGCCAAAAAGAAGTGGGCTGTATGCAGCCACGACACGGCTCGCCTCGAATTGCCCGCCATCGAGATTCTTGACAATAACTTCATCGACGAAGCCAGCACCCGCACGTTCTATTCCAAAGGAAACATCAGCGCATCCCTGAAAGAGGGCATGTACAGGGAAGCTAAACGCCAAATGAAGGCCAAAGCCCTCACCTCAGAGAACATCCGGACGGCAGAAACGAACGCCAAAGACCAATTCAGCAGGATCTTCAAGAACTTAGGTTTCAATGTGGTGCTGATTCAAATGGAGGAGTGCATCGAATGACATATTCCTTAATCATCATTTTTGCGATATGGAAAAGACTGACTATACAAAAAAAAGCGAGCAAGAAGCTACGCTCCTCATTGCGAGGAACTTAAAAGAGTTGGAGGTGGACACGGAGATCATATCAAAAGCCACAGGACTAACACCTAAGGAAATTGAAAAGATTGAATTATTGCCCGACCTTTCGGAGGAGGAAAATGGCAGAGAGGCAAAGATCTCCAACAGACTCTTTTTCAACCTTCAAGGAAACGGATTCAACCGTCCTATTGCCAAGAGTCAAATTCGGGAGCAGTCCAAGGCTCCAATCACCATCGAAGATGAAGAATGTCCCGAGGACTTTATCATTGACTATCCCAAGGGAAACGCCAACCCTTTCACCTATCCGTTGGATGACGACTCCTGCTATTTCCTATATCTGACCAATCGGAAGAAGGCATTTTCCAAACTTACCTCCATCAAACCCAACCCATGGCGTGATGATTTACCGCCTGAATTTAATGGAGGATATACCAACCTTCATATCTACAAAAGGTGTTGCCTATGGTATAAAGGGATTTGCCATTTCAATGCTTACGATGAATCGGAAAGTGAATATCGGCTATACTACTTCATCCTCTATCGTGACAAGGACGGTGTCCTGCAAAAGAAGAGAGGTTCCGGCATCGACTATAAGGAGGTCTTAGAGATAGTGCATAACATGACCTTGCTAGGCTACCATGTCTATTCTTGTATTGGTGCCATCCTAATTGAGGACATCTACTGGCACTAAACGGATGGATACGGAGAGAAACAAAAGAGATTTTCCAAACATCATTCCTACGAGATGAAAAACGATAACCGTATAATGAGTGGCGGACAAATAGCCCAAATCCGCATTGCCAAAAAATTGAAATATTTGGGAGTGAATCCAGAGATCATTTCAAAAGCCACAGGCTTGAAAATCTATGCGATAGAACAATTGTCTTGTGACTCAGAAGGAAAGAGGCGACCTTCAAATTTTCAGGGGAATGGCTTCACCCCATCCGTCTCTATGCCACAAATTCCATTACCACTGCAGCGGGAAGTGCACGCAGGTGACAAAACCTTGATGTCGCAATATAGGTTGTTCTCAGATAATCAGAGGGAAGAAGAAGCAGAAGACAAAACTGATGCCTCCTATGAACCAGCGCCATCACAACCGCAACAACAAAATAATAACTCCTACGAACAGATCAACCCTAATGTCAGCAAAGTTCCAATCTCCATCGAAGATGAAGAATGTCCCGAGGACTTTATCATTGACTATCCCAAGGGGAACGCCAA
>JAGCWQ010000011.1 GCA_017961765.1 Paludibacteraceae bacterium
AATCGGGTTCAATATCCACGACACTATGATTTGGAACAAGGGCAGTTTCGCCTTCCCGTCAAAGAACTGCTATCACCAAGTGTTCGAATATATGTTCGTGTTTTCCAAGGGTAAGCCCAACACAATGAATTTCATTATGGATAGGGAGAACAAGTATATCTGCACGAGGGGTGCGAGCGGGCGTAAGCGTGACGGTACGAGAAACGAGGGCAAGTCCACGGTGTCCAACAAATACGGAAAACGCTTCAATATATGGAACTACTCAATAGGCGGCGGAAACAGTGCATCGGACAAGATTGCTTTCGAGCATCCTGCGATATTTCCCGAAGGGCTCGCAGAGGACCATATCAAGACGTGGACAAATGAAGGGGACGTAGTGTTTGATCCGTTTATGGGCAGCTGCACAACAGGAAAAATGGCGCTGCTGAACGGTAGAAAGTTTATCGGTATCGAAAAGGTTGAGAAATACTTCGATATAAGCAAGCGAAGGATAGAGTTAGTGAACACCCAAGAGTAATCTCGGGCGTTTTTCTTTATAAAAATTTGGGTTTGTCCGTTTTTGTTGTTACTTTTGCAATATGAAAAAAACAATAACCATTAGATTAACGAACGACGGCATAGAAAGCTTATCGAAAAAGTCTGGATACACGCCGTCTTCCGCTGTTGCAGAAATCCTTAGGAACTGCATTGATTCTTATATTAGGATGAATGGCGGTGAGTGGAAGGTAGAAACAGGTATTAACAAAAAGGACAATTATTTCTTCGTAAGAGATTATGCCGAAGGCATGTCTTATGACGATTTAGCGAATCGCTTTTTTCAGGTTGGCGGCTCTCTTGACGCTAGTAACTTAAAAACGAGCGGTAAGTATTCTTTCGGAAAGTTCGCAACAATGTATCTTTGCGATTTCAGAAAAAACGGGCATGTTGAAGTGTTGACTAGAAACTTAGCATGTATTTGGAATGGTGGAGCAGAGATAGACGTGAATGAAAGTCAGGATTACGTGAACGGGACAGAAATAAGAATTTATGACCCGGTGATCAATGATGCGGCATTCTCGGATATTATGCTCTACGAAATGCCAACTACTTTTTATCCCGTGTACTCTCGTAACAAGGATAAGGTTGTGTTTTTCTACAATCGTAAAAAAGTGGTGTTTGAGGACCCGCTTTATGAGGAAGAAATTTGTGAAAAATTCATACCTGATACGTCTATTTTTGTGAAAGGTGAGAAAGAATGTACCAAAATAGACGGAAAGACGATAACTTTGCCATACAGAGTGTCAAACTTAAAGGTGCTATCTTCTGCAGGTATTAGTGTTCACAGGTTTGATTCTTCCCCTTATCGGTATGGTAAAGGGTGTGGTGTAGAAGTTGCAAACAGGAGTGGAATCTATTTTACCTATAACGGATTGAGTTATGTTTGCTTTGGGTGTGACACAAAGGGGATTTTTCCTTTCGAACGGCAACCTTCAATGGCAGGGATCAGATGTGAAATTGATTTGGATAAGGATGTGGCAGAAACGTTCGGAATCACAAGCAACAAAGCGTTTTTAACGTATGACGACTTAAAAAATGAGCCAGGAATTGTCCGTGCACTTCAAGAGATAGGCAAAATTGTAACCGATATGATGTCGCATAATTACGGTGACACAACGGTTAAAGATAAGCACAAATATAACGGGGAAAAACTGCCGCTCATTGATAATACGTTCGTAGGCTTCAATATGTCTGATGATTTCTACGGAGATAACGAAGATGACGTTCTGCGTATTTCTCATAAAGACGCACAAGGGGTTGATATTCTTTTCAACTCGAAAAGGAAAGATGTCTTTATTAAATCACAGGAACAGTTAGTTGCTTCTTGTTATGCAAAAAATATTGTATCCTTTTATAATGCCTTAGTGTGTTTAAGAAGGGATGGCGTTGGGGTTAAACACCTTGATGCGTTCGAAAAAGCGTTTTTCAGTAACTTAAAAAAATTGTAATATGGCACATGATTTACAAGGTAGATGGGACATGACGAATGGGGGCATGTCAAAACGTGAAGACTCTAAACTTTATAGGGCCGTAAACAAAACTGCAAAGTATGTGGACTCCATTATCTTAACCGAAGGCGTAACCGTTGATTGCAGGGATTCAAAGAAGATATCTTTCAACGAGATTTACTCGCACATTGTAGAATCAAGTGAAGGGAAAGACATCCCGCAGAGGCTCAAAATGTTTGAGGGCAACATTAGCCCCAAAAATGGCATCGAATACGGGATAGTGCCAGACGGGGGTTGTATCGATGTTTTCGTCCCTTATAATGGTTCTAAAAAACACATTTATATTGCCATTCCTGAATATAAATCACAGGGTGCTGACAACCGTAGTGGAACGGTAGGAAACGTAACGAAGGAAGGAATAGGTACATACGCCAGATTCCTTTATGACATGTTTCATTTCGATGAAGTGATGCCGCTCCTTTTCTTCGGACACGGCAAGGATTTCCTTAACGAATCCTTCAAAGCAAGTGTACAGACGCTTATTGGCAACGGGTACAACAATGTTACGATATACAAAGATCAAGGAATAACACTTTTCTTTAAGGAAACCCCGTGGGAAGAAGACGAAATCTTTTCAGCGTTGAAAATCTTCGTCAACGAAATGCTGAAATATTGGGAAGGGAAAGGACTTCTTGAAGTTAATTGGGACTAAAAGTGGCGGTTAAAAACCGCCATTTTTCGTATATTTGTATCATAAAATGCTTATGATATGAAATTCGATGTTGCGGTATTGAATCCACCATACGAAAGAAATTTACATTTCACCTTCTTGAAAAAAGCAATAGAATCTTCGTTTAGGTATGTTTTGTCTATTGAGCCATGTAACTGGCTTATATTGCCATATAAGGGAAATGTATCAAAGAATAGCGATAAGGGAAAATGTATCCAATATGTAGAAACGTATTACTCTGATATAGAGGTTATTCAGGGAATGGAATATTTCGATGCATACATAGCGCCGAAATTGTCTATAAACCTGATAAACAAGTCCGTCGTGTCCGATTTGATTTCCGTTACAATCGATGGTAAGAAGAAAACATATAGGAACGTTGATGATGTTCTACTTTATGGAAACGACAGTGTTATAATGTCTGTTCGTGAGAAACTTATCAGGTTTATTGAAGGTTATGAGAACGAGGATACCCTTTCAGACCATATAAGGATCAATCCGCACGCAAAAGTTGGATTCAACGGAAAACAGGACAAAATCGTGAGGGAAGACGATGATACCGATAAGTGGTGGTGTGTCAATCTTGCTATTGTTCGCGGAAATACTAGTAAGGTTACAGGCGAACGTGGAAGGGAGTTCTACACGTGGCTACCTGACAAGAGAGTACCTGAGCCTTATAACAAGGACTCAAAACTGTGTATGGTTCCGTTTAACTCCGAGGAAGAGGCGTGGAACTTCATAGACTATCTGAAAAGCGATTTCGCACGAACGATACAATATCTTGTCAAGACTGACTACAACCAAAATCAGTGTATGTATAGGCTACCGTGGCTTGACTTCAGCAAGAGGTGGACTGACGAGGAACTGTTCAAGAAATTCGGAATATCAAAAGAAGAAGCAATACATATCAGAACACTTCTTCCAGACTATCATGCAAGGTTCACTACGGGAGTAACGTTCGAAACGCCGGATCAAGACTCGATGATTGAGGAGGAGGTTAACGACGAGAGGAAGAACAGGAGAACCGATACGGGAGAGGTTTTCACTCCAAGGATTCTCGTAGATAAAATGCTTGACAAACTTCCTCAGTATCTCTTCAGCAGGGGTTATACGTTCTTGGATAACTCGGCGGGAAACGGAAACTTCTTGGTTGCAGTTCTCGAGCGTAAATTAGAAAACGGAGAGGATTGGCAGTTTGCATTGTCGGAAGTCTATGGAACAGAATTGATGGAAGACAATGTTTCCGAATGTAAGAAAAGGCTGAAAGGCGTGGTTTGCCATCAGGAAGGATATGACGAGGAACTTGCCGATTCAATATTGAAGACGAGAATAGTAAATGCGGATTCCCTTGAATGGGACTACGAACAATGGAAAAGGGCTGATTGATTCAGCCCTTTAGTTTTACAGACAAGTTTTCTTTCCTGTTCTTTCTCGGAACCCACTGCAGGTTTTCCGCCCTGTTGTCGTGGTAGTCTCCGTTTATGTGTCTTACCATAAAATCGTGTGGGTCTTTCGGCTCGAGGAACGCGTCGGCAACCATACTGTGTACAGGTGGGCACGTATGCTGTTCGCCGTTAAGGTTAAACTGCATAGCCCTTGACGTTGGTGCATCATAGCCGTTCATAATGCGGCATTTCGAAGCGTCTGAAAAGTCAATCACTTTTAATCTTCCGTAGTTTGATATTTCGTAATAAGAAGAGAAATCAGCCTCACCCCTGAAATATCTACCCGTGTTCACAACAGGTCTGAATTCTTCACCGGGATATAGGGTCTGCGAGTCCTCTTGGTATTTCGGGTTGCACCTCTTGACAATTGTTTCTTCATATTCTTTTGGTGACATGCCCTCAGGCTTGCTTATTTTTGGCTTTTGCATAGGCTTAGGGCGTAACTTACCGTTACTCCTGATAGCGTCTCCTACTACGAAGAATCCTGCGGGGTCAAGTTCTGGGTGTTTCTTGGTCATATAGTCAATAGCCCACTGTTTTCCCTTTTTCTGAATGAAACCCGGAGGAAACTTTTCTTCAATTCCGGCGGCTTCGTTTATGGCTTCCCGTATAATGTATCTAAATTGGCTTTCAGATATTTTGATTTTCATATTGATACATTTTTTTATAAATACCATTTTGAAGGTAGAAATATCGTATATTTGTGTATATGCCACAACCTGTCAAGAAAATAATCAAGGAAACTCACCCTGAAATGATACAGGAGCCTCCGTTCAGGACGCTTCTCGTGGACGGGAACAGCCTATTGTTCTCCTGTATGGCGGACGATAAGATTAACTCGGATGGATTGCACTACGGGGGTATTTTTCAGTTCCTCCTGCAACTTCGGATGATGATTACGAAGGGCGAGTTCCAATATATCTATGTTTTCTTCGACAACGAGTATTCAGGATACCTTCGTTGGCAGATTTACAACCCGTACAAGGCTAATCGAGACAAGGACTACGGAAGTTACGGCGTTTCCGACTATATGAAGGAGGTTAATGCGAAAGTTCGTGGAATGTTGTCCTATTTCAACAAGAAAAACGGGGTTGCCGAGAAAAACAACAGCAAGAAGAAGTCTGATTGGGACAAATTCATTGATGCTAACTTCGACAGGGAACGTGACACGCTGTGCAGGTACTTCAACGAGATGTATATCCGTTGGAATATCGA
>JAGCWQ010000093.1 GCA_017961765.1 Paludibacteraceae bacterium
CAATTCTTCACGTGTCAGTTGAAACATAAAATCGGGAGGAAAACGATTTATATTCCTTTTGACTTGTTGATTGAGAGTTTTCACTTCATATCCATAAATCTCAGCCAAATCACTATCAAGCATCACTTGGACTCCACGGATTGTGTAGATTCTCCCTTTGAAATCATCTACGCTGTGTATTGCTAATTCTTTCTTTTCCATTACAGACATCATTTTTCGTGCGTCGAATTTACAAAAAATCATTTTTGGAGCAAAATATGTTATATAAAATATTTCAACACACAAGACATTAGACTACGACAAGAGTTTATTCGACAAAATGAACTATCCAAAGGCAATCACGATCGCTCGCTTTTCTATAAAATGCTATTAATTATCTAGGGGCAGGAGGTTCCGCTGCAAATGAACCGAAAGAATACACATATTCTCATTCCCTTCCATTTATACGGAACAATCTTCGAATGTAATTGCCACCAAACTCTGGCTTTGCATGTCAAGCCATCTACCCTTTCAATTCTCCCCCTCGCCAATCATAGGGGATCCCCAAAAAGAGAAGGGCTTGAAAATCGGTTTGTACGACCTTCAAGCCCTTCGGTTAAGTCTGTCACTACTTATCGTCTAAGCAACGTAAAGTGACCCGTATAGCTCTTTTCTATCTCTTCGATTTCAATCACATACCAGTAGTCGGTTGACGGCATTGCCTTACCTTCATATATTCCATCCCAACCACCATCGGCACCTTTGTACTTCGCCATCAGCTTACCGTAACGGTCGTAGATGTAAACATCGGCATCTGGATAAGCCTCACGCAAGTTGGCAACTTCCCAACCATCGCAAATCTGGTCGGCATTAGGAGAGAACCAATTTGGAATATTTATAGCTGGAGGCAAGATCTCGAACGGCATAGAAGCCTCACATCCGTTCTCATCCCTGACATTCGCCATGTGACGTGTGAAGGACAAGCCTGCCACCCTCTTGTCTGGAGCCATCGTCGATTCGTCATCCACCCAGTAGTAGAACATTCCAGTTCCCTTACCGACCTGCGTCTCAATCGAGCGCTCACGGATGCCTATCGAATCAACCGAAGTGATGACAGGGAGCGTCGTCACCCTCAACTCGTAGCTGTCTTCCTTCGTACAAGTTCCACGCTCCATCGTCACATTGTAGATGGTAGGGACAAGCGGATTGTCCGTTATCGAAGCGCTCATGCCAATTATCGTGTCCGTCTCCCAAACGTAGCTTGCCGCATCGTAGGAGGAAGCGTCCATCGTAGCCTCATCGCCCTCACAAATCACGCCAGGGCCTGTTATCTCGCCTCGGAGTGCCTCGTCCACATAGACTGGAATCGTATAGCTCTTAGAGTCGTTACACTGTGCATTGTAGGCTACGGCGATGTAGTTGTAAGTAGCCCTATGGCCGACACCCGAAGTGTAAACCACCTCTACCTCCACGCTCTCCCCTTCGTTCGAGCCTACGATAGTCGGATCAGACTCCCATGTCACGGTCGTACCCTTAGGCATGACATCGCTCACGGTCAACGTCGTCGTCTCGCCTTCGCAAAGCGTAGGAGACTCAGGCAAAGTAAGGCTGATAGCCTCGATCACGTAAACCTGCTCTTCCAACTTCTTGTGTTGCTCGCCATAGTCGAACGTCACTGTATAGGTAGCCAACTCCGACGGAGAAACCTCCATCTGCAATTTGTCACCCACCAAATGCAACTCATTCGTAACTTCTTTTATGTCGTTGCCAATCGTACGTACTACCTTCAATTCATGAGCCACGCCGGCTTGTCTGAATCGACCCGTACCCGTCGTATCAATCTCCAAGATATCGCTCATGCCCAAGCAGATGGTATCCTTCAGAGAGGTCTGCAACTGAAGTTCCGCATCCACCCAGATTGTTGCCGTAGTCTTTGTCGGACAGTAGTTAGGGTCGCTCAACTCAATCTCATACTCATGATCCTTCACCACTCCAACCTCCGTATAGCTGATAGAAGCAGCTGATTGAACGCTTACACCGTTCTCTTTCCAATTGACTGTCTCAGGAGACTGGTCGTTCTCCGGTACTTGCAAGTTCAATCGGATGGTCTGGTCTTCACCTCTTGCCACAATGATAGGCTCGGCCAAATCCTCCACCTTGATCCAACGTTGTACATCCAATTTCTTAGAGTCGCCCTTCTCCACGCAACCACGGTTGGTCACCACGTAGCTGTACTGTCCATCGTCGTCCTTCTCCAAGAGGTCGGTCTTGCTGTAGCTGGCACTCTTCGCATCGCTGATCTCGTTTCCTTCCAAATACCATTGGATATCTGGTGTCTCGCTACAAGTGATGTTCAACGAAGTACTGAAATCTTCGCCCTCACACTTCTGCACATCGCCCGTCTCTGGAACGACAGTCAGAGGTATGTTGTGAACCGTAATCGATGCCGAAGCATCGCACTTGTTCACGAAGCGAACCTCGTAAACATCCTCGCTAGCCACCTTGCTCTCCTCTATCGTGTAAGATGCACCCTTAACGCCCGTAGGCTGGCCGTTCTTATACCATTCGTAGTCGCCTTCCGTCTTAGCATAATCTACAGTGATAATTGCCGTGCCACCGCAAGAGTAGAACTCGCGGACAGCCTCGTTCACGAACGGACCTTGAACAAGTTCGTTGTTGGCCTCCGTCACCGACATCTGGCCCACCACTTGACCATCTCCGACCGTAATCTTATGCTCCTCGGAAGTCTTCTCACAGACACCCGCATAGGCCGTCACCGTATAGGTGAAGACTCTGCCCGGCTCATCAGGGAAGTCGTCCAAGATATCCTTTGCGGAAGTAATGTCTTGCTTGTCGCTCCACTTGTACTTGATGTTTGAAGCGGCAACTGTGCTATGTTCCACGCTCGCCTCAAGTTGAACGCCCGTCTCCAACGGACAAGCTTGCGTAGGACCGCTTATCGTAGGAACATACATGGAGTCAACCACTGCATTGATTGTATAATCCTTGCTTACGCAGGCTTCGTCAGCCACAATCACATCACCCGTATAGCTGAGAGCGTAGCTTGCCGTCACCTTGTAGGCATCCGTAGCAGCAATCTTAGAAGAAGACAATTCAGTTCCGGCACCATCCTTGTAGGCGAAGGTAACCGTTCCGCACTCCGAAGCATTATCCACCGTAATCGTCCTGGACAAATCGATCTCCTGCTCGCAAGTCGCCTCAGGATCCTTTATCGTAAGGATAGGCTTTGGAAGAACCGTCACCACAATTTCTGCGGAAGGACTCTCCGCGCCCGTCGATTTATCTTTCTGCGTCACATAATACTTATAAATCGTCTTTGCATTGTCCGTCACAACAGCCGAGCTGATACCCGTTGAATAGGTGTTGCCACCCTTTTGCACAGGATCGCCTGTGTTGGCTGGGTCGTACGGATCTTTCTCACCATACCAAAGCAGCTCGTAGTCGTCTGCCGTCTTGTTCAAAGAAGGAAGAAGTTGTACTTCCGCCTCAAGGTCAGGCACTGCACTGCCCTCGCAGACATAGATGTTCTTTACCAACGGAGGCAAAGCGTCGCTGATTCGAATCGTCAACATCACAGGCCCACTGTTACAAGCCTTCGGATTGCTGTTGTCCACACGATAAACCCAACAGTAGAGCGACTTCGTGCCACCAGACAACAAATTCACGTCATACTGAGGCTTTGGCGCGCCCTCCTTATATTGACTAATATCCGTAGGCTGCACATCCGATTCAACCACAGGTGAATAGTAGTAGGTGAAGCCAGCCTCCTCCTCCCAAGTCGGCTTGTCCGTCAACTTAGGGAAGATGTTGTTCGCATCCGCATCCGCCTTGATGTATTGGATGGTGACAGGCGTAGGAGGCAATGTCTCGTACACGTTCACCGTAATTGGCGTAACCGTACCCCTACAGATTTGCGTAGAGGTAATGGCGTAATAAGGCTGAACATTGAACGTCTGCACACCCGCAGCCGAAGTAGAAGGGGTTGGTGCGGAAGTCTGGGTGGAAGCCGTCACATCCGTCTCGCCCTCGGCCCAATAGAAGCCGGTAGCCTCCTGTACATAGCCCGAAGTCGAGTTAGAAACAGCCTTCAACACCTCAGCCGATTCCTTCACACAATAATTAATATTCTTGTCAGTAGTCAAATCGGCCACATCATAAACTTCCACATCGAATGGAATGCGCTTACTTTCGTTGTCCGTACCCACCTCACGTTGAGAGACGTAGTAGGTCGTCTTACCCGCAGTAGCGACACTTGGAATGGTCGTTGCCTCCAACGAACTACCATTCTTCTCCGCATCATAGAACAACAACTCATAATCCTTAGGGTTGCTTGGATCTGGCTGGTTGATCTCGGCATGGGAAGAGAGCGGTTTCACTCCATCCTCATCCTTACAATACTTAGCCGAAACCACCTCAGGGGCAGGAGCTCCCAAGATACTGATCTTGATCTTCTCCATGCTACTTGCGCAATAGACATCAGGCGCAATTTGAACCCTTTGATATACCCAAGTATAATAGAACTCATCGTCCGTGTCCTCCTTATCCTTCACGGTTGGAGTAGGACCATCCTTGATAATGGTAGCCGCCAACGAATCGGCACTTGTTTTCGTCTCCGACTCCGAGATGGTCGTCCACAACACCTCAGCCCCCGTAGCAATGCCACCGACAGCAGCAGGCTTGTGAATCAAGACAGGCTCCATCTCCCCAGATTTGAGGTATTGGACATCCTGCACCTCCAATGGCAACGGAATAGCTTCGATCGTGAATTTCAAGCTACCCGCCTCACTCGGACATTTGGTCGTCTTGTCCGTCAATTGGTAATAGTAGGTGTAACTACCAGCCCTTTCCTTTGACATATCTGGAATACCCTTCTTCATGGCCGAAGTCAACGCTTCGTCCTCATACCAATCAAGCATATATTTTGATTGATCGATACCTTTGATTGCCTCATCGAAATAGTTCTTCCAATCGGTAAAGCCCTCGCAGAAAGGATCCACCGTTAGAGCCTCGACTTCTGGTTGAGGATTGGCAATGACAGTAATGGTTTCCGTCTTGTCGCACTTCTTGGTACCTGTCTCGTTTTCGAAATTATCATGTACCGTAATCATATACTCGACACCCTCAGCAGTAGCATCGTCATAAGTAACCGTCAAAGCCTTGGCGACAGTACCCGATGCCACCTTCGAACCGACAACCGTTCCATTCTTCGTCCACGTAAGGGAGAAATCGGTGTAATCTTTCCCATCCTTGTCCTTGCTGGTAATATCGTTGGTGGTCAACTCAACTGATTCGCCCTTACACAACTGCACTGTCTTATTCGACTTGGAATAAGCGCCGCCCTTGGCAGAAATCACAGGATCCTTAGGCTCGACGCAGACAGGGCAATCGATGGTCAACTCAATAGGTTGAGAAACCGAATAGGAACCACAAGGCTCGTTAGGGTTAAAGACAATATTCTTCTTTAACTCTGACTCAAGACCCAAAACCGTTCTGAAATAGACCTTTTCCTTTGAATTGAGGTTAAGTTTTTCAACAATCTTAGAAAGGTTTTTATATTCCGTATCTTTTGTTGGTCCTTCGAAAGTCTTCCATGACTCAAGGTCATCTGGCTTTGTAGAGTATTGGTACAAATACCTTGCATCCTCACCAATATTCGTCTTGATCATCGGAGTCACATCTACATATAAATCAATGTCATCACCCAAACAAGACTTCTCCTCCACCGAATGCGTAGACAAGTCAAAATACATATCTACAGAAGGCTCGGCACAGGCATAAATCATAATGTCATCCAAAATCAAGTCGTTACCATCCGTGTTCTGATCCTCACCACCAGACTTGGAGATAATTTCAAACTCCATCTCAGAGCCCGTCAAGTCAATAGAAACAGAAGCAGGAATCCAAGCAATACCATTACGATTGGAAGTTGTGTTCGCGTAACGCGTATACGTAGGGGACTCCTTGCTATTTCCTGATGCCAAATCCGTCACACGGACAAAGACACTAATCGGATTCTTCTCAGAACGGGAGAAACAGTTCAGATAACACTTTACCGTCACATGGCGGTCGCACAATCCCGTAATCTTACGTCCATAAATAAGCGCATTCGGATTAGAACCGATGTTCAGATAAAGCATGGCACCATAATCCTCACCCATATAAGTATGGTCAGGCGCAAACGTGTAACCATTATTATGAGGTTCCGTACCATCACCGAAATAACCAACCCATCCCATGTTATTTCCACCTGCATCTCCATAGGAAGTCACGTTGGCCGCTACCGTATAGTAACCTTCCGTAAACTTATTTTCATCTTTTGTCCAAGTATATTTCTTCGGACATTTACAATCTCCATCACCACCTACCACAGCAAAAGTCGCATCTTCGGGAGTGACCTCAGCTGGCAAACTGTGCTGCCATTTAGTTCCATCCGAATGGTTCACCTTCTTCGGATTTGCAATATCGGAATAGTCCCAAGTCCAATAATTCTTTTCAGAAGTGAACGTACCGAAATCATCTTGCCAAATCAACTTTTGAGAAGCCGGATTACCATTCTTATCAACACAACACTCAATGTCTTTAACTTTGAAGGTCTCCGTCTTCACCGTAGAACCAGAAGGTGTCTTTATTTCGCAATAATAAGAATGCTCCTTGTTCACTTGGTCGCCAGAGGTATGGGAAATGGAAACACTAGTCTCACCATTCACTTTCTGCCCATCTCTATACCACTGATAAGTACAACCCATAAAATTGTTTACCAATGTAATAGGAGCCTTTTCTCCGCCTGCACACAACTCGGTTTCTCCCGTCAATTTTGCATCCAACTCCGCATAGACCTTGATACTCTTAATCTGAACAGCCTCGCCAGCCGCCATTTGGGAGATAATCACATTTACGGTAAGCATATTATTCTCTATAGGACCTTGCGTATTATTATAATTCGTCGGATTAGAGATTTTAGCTGTCAAACAATTTCCTGCCTTGCCAGGCAAAGCTGTAGTCTGCGCACCATCTTGCTGTGAATTATTCGTACCAATCTTGATTTGAGTTTGGTAACCGGAATTCAAATGAGGCTTTGTATTAGAACCGCTCGTCTCCAAATAAGTGGATGCCAACGGATTACAATACTCCACTTCTACCGTATACCTACCATTGTTTTTCAAGCCTGCCACCATAAAAGAGACAGCCGTCTGATTACCAGTAAGTGCTCTAGAACCAGACGAGAAAACGATGCCCCAATCATCTCCAGTAGCCGTCTTCCCTTTTCCCGTACCGAAATCACCAAATCTCATTGAATCCAAACGAATAGGGTTAGGCGTAACCGAATAATGGGTTCCGTCCAAAAAAGTGGATTTCGTGGCCGAAGATTTCGTATCCTTCGGTGTCGAAAACGCTCTACCAATCTTCCATGTAGGACGAACGATACTGTTTCCGAATCCATCCACCATATCCAAAGAGTGCCAATAATCATCGTCTCCCCCACCCACAGAGAAGTCCGTCTCGGCGACAAGAGGCAGGTTTGTTCCGCCCCCTCCTGGGTTCCAAGGATTCTGGGCAGTCACCTCAGTAAATAAAAATAAAATAGCACACAAAAAGAGCCATTTTACCCTCAAATTTAGTTTTTTCATGATATCATATCTTGTTTACAGTTTTCAACTCAAATGCAAAATGCAAGGAAACTTTATTCACAAAGGAAAGTTTCATCTATACGCCACGTATAATCCTCTCATTTAAACGGCAATAAAGGTAAAAATAAAATTGCACAAACAATCTATAATTTAAAGATTTTTTTTAAAACATGAAAGAAAAAACCTCCTCAAAATGAACGACAAAGGTCAAAAAAAGATGGATTTTTTTTGCATCAAAGAACCAGAAACGCCCTATCCACCGCAATTTTTCAGCATCGGAAGTTGTTAAAAAAACACAAAAGATTTTTGCGGACAGAATGAAAAAAATTTTTTCAACAAGGGAGAGAAGAAGGACTTTTTTAGCCATCCTCCCGAAAAGAAAAATTCCATCCGCGAAGATTCGGAGGTGGCTAATTTTGAAAATTTGCATTTCCAATGAAGAGGCAACCAATTTAAGTTCCGCCTTTTGAACTATGTACAGAATATATCTTTCAAATTTTAACCAAAATAACTTTTATTATAACATTTTTTCATATATATTAGCAAAACGATAAATGAAAACATAGAACTAAAAGAACACAAATATGAAAACGCGACTAACATTTTACACCTCGATAATCTGTTTTTTTTAGTTTTCCCTCGTTGTTTAGGAGAACAGACTTCCCTGTCAAGGTCTTCTTCGGCAACGGCTTGGTCTTCGCCAAGGCAAATGAGGAGTCCGCTATCTGAGACTACGTGGGACAAACAAAAAAGGAACAATAGCCCAACGGAAAACAAATTCCAATCCACGACGGGAAGAAAATCCGACTGGAGAGGGCAACAAGAATACAAGAAAACCGCACAACGGAGAACCGACGCTCCGTCTAAAACGGATTCAAAACAAGTCGGACAAGAGAGGGAAAAAGCTGCCTCGTCGTGGCAACTATCCCAACACTCTTGGGAACAAAACAATAATAAGAATACGCAATACAAAAAATGCAAGGAAAGCCGAACAGACAGCAGCAGGAAAGAGAATGCACAACCCAAATATTCGCAACAAGTGAGCAAAAACCATCTGCGTCAAACGGACACTATCGCTCGTCCTCAAAACGACAAGAGGAAAAGGGAAATCGTTTGTCAAGCGACTCCATCACGGTAACGGCCGTACTTAGGGAATGCGGTCGCCTGCAAAAGTCAGAAGCCAAACAGCGACTCTATCGCACTTCATCCTTTCCAAGCAAGGTACTATATAACACCCCATTTAATCACATTTAAAATTGAAACATTATGAAAAAGACTTTATTGTTTTTCGCCGTTTGGCTGATTTATTCGTTTGGGATGACCCTCACGGGCTTTTCCCAAAATGCCAATGTCATATACGAGGATGGACCGGTAAAGATAGAACAACTCCCCGGCAGTTGGAAAGTGCTGTGTTGGGGGAAAACTGTCGCCCATGGAGATGGTTTTTTGAATATCAACGACCTTCCTCCCGCATTCCAAGATTTTCTGAATCACTGTGCGCAACTAAATGAAAGCGAGGCAAAAGACTCCCCTCTTCGTGGCCAAGCGGTAACAGACCAATACGGACCGCTCATCACAACCCAGTGGAACCAGCATTCCCCCTACAACAACGATTGCCCCACCAGCAAGGGTGAGAAAGTAGTCACAGGTTGCTCTACCATCTCAACAGGACAAATACTCAACTATTTCCGTTACTGCAACCCAATCAACGTATCGGGTTCAAGCCAGAGCACCAAGACCAACGACCTCCAAGCCCCCTACCTCAGCAATATAACTCCAGTGGATACCGCCACTGTCACCTTCAATTACGAATACTCGTACACTCCTATTTTCAACCAAATAGATAAAAGCCAAGAAGAGTTGGCGAAATTCATCGTGGCCATTGCCCTCGCACAAAAAGCCGACTTTGGAACAAAAGCCACCTCAACAGTCACCAACAACCAATTCGCTGCACTACAAAGCATTTTCGGCTACCAAGGAACAAAAATATCCATTGGCAGCCTCACAGAAAAAGATTATATCGCCAACCACATAAAGCAAGGTTTCCCCGTCCTCATCTCCGGATCAAACGATGATGGTTCACACTCGTTCATCATCGACGGATACAACGGAACGGAGTTCCACGTCAACTATGGATGGGGAGGAAGTTCCGACGGCTGGTTTTCTACCACAGAATATCCTAAAAATCAACGAATTCAACGCGTCTATCCATCCACTCCCAATGTAACGGGAATGCAAGCCGACCCTGCCTACTTGTACATCGTAGGCGAGAACGGGGTCTCGAAGAAAATAGCAATGAAGCAAGCAGGAGACAACAGCTTAGAGTACAAGCAGGAAGAGGAAGTGTCCCTTCCAGCCGGAGCTTACCGTTTTTGGTTTGAATATGCCGACAAAAGCACCATCTCCCCCTACAGCGACACCACCATTGTCTTAAACGAGACTTATTTAAAAAAAGGACACTTCACCCAAAGTGGCACCTACTTCACCTTGGAGGAGAGCCACGACCTCAATTTCTGGCATTTGCAGAACAAAGGAGAAATCAAGGTGGAAGTTGTTGACCGACGCATAGACGTGGTAGCCCATGTGACCGATGCAGAGAATAATCCTATCAAAGGAGCGTATGTGACCACATCCAACGTATATCCATTAGAAACGGAGACTTACAAAAATGAAGGAACCAGTACTCATGGATATAGACTGAGGGATCCTTTTATTTGGGCTACAGAACCCTTCATCCCCACAAAATCATGCTTGAACAAAGTCGAATTCAGGCTTTGGAAGGTAGATACAGACACCACAATTGCACCCGATTATTTTACAGTCGGCATCTTAGATGAGCATCACAACGTGGTTTGGAGTAAACCAATTTCCAAATCACAAATCACAAAATTCACAGAATGGCACTCCATATCCATCAACGGAACTATCGGAGAAGGATCCGATGCAACAGAAGTTGACGGCAACCTATTGGTTGATGCAGGGAAAACTTATTATGTAGGTTTGATGGTTGACAAATACAACGATAAAGAAGGCTATTTCTGCTATAGTTTCAGTCAGGATGACAAACGGATGCTTTTCCGCGTACATGCGAGCGATTACTTCGTCAAAACCGACGCAAACGGCACCTGCACCTTGAAAATGGACAAAGAAGTTGCCAAAAATCTGTATGCACACTACACAAACTACACGTTCCTTCCTGAGAAGATAGACCATCCGGAAACAAACCCGCACCACATCTATTTCAAGGGAGTAAAGACATCGACGCTGAACAACATCGAAAACGAACACACCTTAGAGAGCATCTCCATCCTCACGCTTCCTGACAAGAAGGAATATTTGAAGGGAGAAAGCCTCAACCTCGACGGCCTGACCGTGGCGGCCGTCTATGACAATGGAGTGAAGGTTCAAATAGCAGACTATACCATCAAAGAGGAAACGCAAGGAGAAAACGAAGAGAACATCCGTTCTGTCATCACCGTCACCTACAAAGGCAAGGCAACGCAATTCCAAACTTACTGGCATAGCCACAGCATCCACTACATCGTTGACGACAAACCTTACCAGACAAAGGGAAAAGTTATCGTCGGCAGTACCATTACCCATATCGAGGATCCTCTGTGGGAAGGCTACACCTTCAATGGATGGACGTGCGAATACGAAACCATGCCTGACAAAGACATCTTCGCATTCGGTTACCATATCCTAAACAGCTACAAAGTCACCTTCAGCATTGACGGCGTATTGCAAGAAAAAAGCTATGAGATCAAATACGGATATGAGATACCATTCTTGACAGCTCCGACAAAGGAAGGATACACCTTCAGTGGTTGGGTTTGCGAATACGAGACTATGCCTGCTCATAATATAGAGATTACAGGGTCATTTATTCCTAACAAGCACACCATCACCTACATGATCAATGGCGAGACCTACAAAACGGTCGAGGATGTGGCCTTCGGATCGACAATCACCTTCATCGAAAATCCTGAGGGGGAAGAGGGCTACTCCTTCAGCGGATGGGAATGTGAATATACCACCATGCCGGACAAAGACATCATTATCAACGGTTCTTATAACATCAATAGGCATAACATCACCTTCTTGGTAGATGGAGAACGCTATGACAGCATTCTAAACGTGCCGTTCGATTCGACTATTCCGCTTTTGGAGATTCCAAAGAAAACAGGACATACCTTCAGCGGATGGAAATGCGAATACGAGACCATGCCGGATGCCGACATCGAAATCAAGGGTACGTTTACGCCTACCCAATATACCATCACCTACAAAGTGGATGGTACTAAATACAAAACGGCAAAGGTTGCATACGGCTCTGCCATTACCCTGATAGACAACCCTGCGGAGAAAGAAGGATATACCTTCAGCGGTTGGAAGTGTAGCTACAAAAAAATGCCAGCCAAGAACATCACCGTCACGGGCAACCACATCGTAAACAGGCACACCATCACCTTCAAGGTTGACGGAGAACCCTACGGCAGCATAGCTGACGTACCGTTCGACTCGTTAATTCCACTCATGGAAGAGCCTACGAAAATCGGTCATACCTTCAGCGGCTGGGAGAACAGCTACACCCAAATGCCAGACATGGATATCGAAATCTCGGGTTCCTTCACGCCTAACACATACAACATCACCTATAAGGTCGATGGAACGGATTACCAAACCATCGAAAATGTGGCTTACGGCACCACTATCACCCTGATTGAGGCTCCTGCAGAGAAAGAGGGCTTCTTCTTCAGCGGATGGAACTGCCAATACAAGAATATGCCTGACTCAAACATCGAAATCACAGGCTTCTTCTTCGTCAACCGCCACAACATCAACTTCATGGTGGATGGAGAACTCTTTGGCAGTATAGCAGACGTGCCATTCGACTCCATCGTGCCGTTCTTGCCTGAGCCAACAAAAGCGGGCTATACATTCAGCGGTTGGAACTGCCAATACAAGAACATGCCGGATGAGGACATCGAAATCACAGGCTTCCTCTCCGTCAACCGTCACAACATCAACTTCATGGTGGATGGGGCACTCTATGGTAACATAGCAGACGTGCCATTCGACTCCATCGTGCCGTTCTTGCCTGAGCCAACAAAAACGGGCTATACCTTCAGCGG
>JAGCWQ010000012.1 GCA_017961765.1 Paludibacteraceae bacterium
ACCGTCAATCACCTTGTCAAGTTGGAAATAAGGTCTGAGCATCTCCGAGTCAAGGTTGTATTTCTTCATTTGGAGCTTATGCGAGTAATACCCGAAATCCCATGGCATCATCTCTTGATCTCCCAAGTCTTCCTTGGCGATTTCTTCCACTTCTTTCACTTCTTCCTTAGCGGTGGGAGTGTAAGCATCTAACAAGTCGTTAAGAAGTTTATAGACATTGTCCACATTTGATGCCATCCTATGTTTGAGCACATAGTCGGCAAAGGTGTCAAATCCAAGTAATTGGGCAACCTCACGTCTGAGATTCACTAATCTTTGGCAAATCTTTAAGTTGTTTTCCTCATTGTTGTGTGTACATATCGTATTTTTTGCCATGTACATCTTTTCTCTCAAATCTCTTTGTGTTGAGTAGGTCATGAAGGGAGACAAAGAAGGACCGTCGAGCGTGAACACCCAACCCTCTACACCATCTTCCTTGGCGGTCATTGCAGCTGCTTGTCGGGCTGTCTCAGGCAGACCGTCCAATTGCTTTTCGTCTGTGATATGTAGTTTGAAAGCTTTGTTTTCTTTTAGTAGGTTTTGAGAAAATTGCAAGGATAGTAAACTGGCTTCTTCAGTGAGTTGTCGCAATTGATCCTTTCCTTCCTTATCAAGAAGGGCTCCACTCCTTACAAAACCATCATATCTCGTATCAAGCAACATCTGTTCTTCCGGAGTTAATTCGCAATGATGCTCATAAACGTATTTGATTCGTTTAAACAAGTCTTCGTTGAGCATGATGTCATTGGCATGTTGGGTGAGTATCGGACTCATCTTTTGTGCAAGCTCATCCATTTCGTCGTTTGTGGTGGCACTCAACATGTTAAAGAAAACGGTAGATACCCTGTCCAACAATTCATAATACTCATCGCCTTTCTCACGATCTACCCTGATGATCGTATTATCAAAGGTAGGCTCTTCTGGGTCGTTAATGATTTTAGCCGTTATCTCATTGTCTCTACGAATGCCTTCCATAAAGGCTTCTTCATAGTCTTCTAATTTGATTTGACAGAATGGTACGGTGTGGTGAGGTGTGTTATATTGTTCGAAAAAAGGGTTGATACGTTCTATGTTCTCTTGACAGTTTTCATTCATACTAACTACATGTTTCAATGTTAATATGCAAAAATAACAAAATAAATCGTATCAGAGACATTATGTCCTATATTTTTAACGAATCTTACATAATTAACAGTTCAAAGGCGGGAATCTCTATCATTCCTCGATGTAAAATTACGAGATTGTCTTGTTCCATTTTGTTCAACGCTCTTGAAACGTCCAAACGACTGTCATTCATTTCATGGGCGAGTCTTTCCATTTTGATTTTGAGAGTTTTATGCCCTACGGGACGAATGCAATGAGTCTCGATAAATCGTGCTATGCGCTTGTCCAGTTCCTTGGGTTGCCTGTGCCAAGGATTGCGTTGTTGCTTTTGGCTTTGCGTAGAGAGGATATTCAGGAAGTTGATACGAAAAATCTCTGATTCCTCAGACAACTTCACCACTTCTCCCTTTTCTATAGACAGAATGCTACAAGGTTTTTTGGTGG
>JAGCWQ010000094.1 GCA_017961765.1 Paludibacteraceae bacterium
GTTTATGTTGTAAAACATAAAAATGGGGGGGGTAATTTGGACTAATTACTTTACTTTTGCATCATAGTAATTGTTTGGGCTGTAAAACGTGACCTCTACAGCCTAAACAATTCGATAAAGTGAATTTATAGAGGTCACCTATAGTCATTCTTATTGAAAGCCATGGAATGATAAAAGCTTCTGGAATCATTTGTCAGAAGCGTACAGCTATCACGGATAAACTTATACAAGAGTTAAAGATTACTAATATTCAGGAAATATCCACCATAAATAACACTACATTGTTTTCAAGTGTATTTCAGACTAATCTTCATTATCTCACTGCTCTCCGTACAAAACCATTCATGCTTTTAGCAGGTATCTCAGGTACAGGTAAAAGTCGCATAGTCAGAAAACTGGCACAAGCGAGCGTTTCAAAAGATTTACAAAAAATGTATGATCCAAAATCTGTAGAGAATGGCTTTAATAGATGGCAACTCCATAAACCTGCTAACTTTGAACTTGTACAGGTAAAACCAAATTGGCACAACTCTTTAGAGGCAGTTGGCTACAAGTCTAACATTGGAGGTTCTCATTATGAGTTCACCCCTTTTGTGGAGTTCGTTGCAAGAGCTTGGAAACATCAGGATATACCGTTTTTCCTATGTCTTGACGAAATGAATCTTGCTCCCGTGGAGCAATACTTTGCCGAGTTCCTGAGTGCGATAGAAAGTCGTTCTATGGAAAATGGAGAATATGAAACCGACCCTATCATCAAGCCATTTAAGGATTTTGGTGATGATGTATGCAACCAAATGATTGATCATTTAATAGGGACTGTAAACGCTTCTAATGTTGTACCAGAAAGTCTTGAAGCTAAATTGGTAGAACGATTTAAGACTAAAGGATTGACTTTGCCAAAGAATCTGCTTGTGCTTGGAACTGTCAACATGGATGAGACAACATTCTCATTCTCTCGCAAAGTGCTTGACCGTGCTATGTCTATAGTGATGAATGATGTAGAGTATGATAAATTCTTCGCTGGTGAAACAGAAAACGACATGGCAGAATTCGATGATGGCACAAAGAATCTTCTTATAGACCGTCCGATACGTGGACTTGAGGCAGATGATAATGGTGCGGAACAGGTTGAACAATACCTTACCGCAATCAATGAGGTGCTAAACGACACTCCATTCAAATTGGGTTATCGTGCAGCAAATGAGGCTTTGCTTTATGTAAGTGCAGCTCATCAATTCGATAGTAGCATTGATGTCAATTCTGCTCTCGATGAGTTTACACTTATGAAGATACTTTCACGTATTGAAGGAGACAAACGGTCTATTGGAAGTTTGTTAAATGAATTACAACAAGTAATTAACGAAAGCTACCCTGCATCGAACAAAAAGCTTGTTCAGATGGCAAAAACACTTCAAGACAAGCAATTTGTATCTTACTGGACATAATGGGAAATAACGGTATAATAGAACATTTTGAAGTCCGCAATAAGGACATCACACTTTGCTTCACTTGCCCCAACTATCGCAAGCGAATAGGCGAATGCGTGTCAAACTTGATGATTGATGAAACACAACCTGAGACTTTGACACGTAAGAGTGCTTTTTATGGTCAGACATCAGAAGGTGTGATGTTCAGAAAAGGTACATTTTTCCAAGATGGTGAAGATGGGTGGATTAAAGAAGATGAAACAAAAGAATGGGAAGCCTTTTTCTTTGAAAATACAGACTATCCACTACATGTTAAAGCCAACAACGAAAGCATAAAACTATTAAGGCTGACAATTGGCAAAGAACAGAGCGAACATGTTTCAGCAGAGGATGCGATTATCTTTGGTTCTATTAACTACAAAAATCAGGTAGGTAGAACAGACATAAAGGTTCTGTATGAAAAAGAAGGAAAAGAAGAAAACCTTTCTTTTACAACAGAAGTCCTAAGTTACAAAATGGACTATAGGACTGACCTTCGCAATGTAATTCGTGATATCGAGGAAGAGTTTGCCATGCTTAGCTACTCATTTCTCAAAGAAACATATCTCACATTCCGCACTGCAGATAAGGACGTTACCGACTTGATATGGTGGCAGATATTCAGAAGCTGTTTTGACAAAATAACAGAAGCTTCTCGCCTAATCATCAACAATCCCAAACGTAGGCTGCAAACATCTATACGATACGAACGTGCAGAAAGGATGCCATATATGCCTACAGAATTGGAAAATGAATACGAGGAATTTAAGAATGAACCTTCACATCTTTACAGAATGGAGGAGATGTATCTCAGTAAAGATACAATCGAGAACAGATTCTTGAAATACGCGCTTAGCAATATAGCAGATAGGTTTAAGCATGTTCGTAGAAATGTGATGAAAGTCCTAAAGGCAGACAATGTGGATATGCTCGACCAAATAAAGAAGATGGATGAAGAATTGACAGCCTTGTCAAATGATCCATTTTTCCGTGGTATAGGAACTTTCAAAGGATTTTCGCAAGATTCCTTGGTAATGAAGCAAGCCGCAGGCTATAGGGATATATATGAACAATGGATAATCCTACAATGTGGTTATGATTTACAGGATGGAGTCATGCAGCTTGAAGTGAAGGATATATCAGAACTATACGAGATTTGGTGTTTCATCAAGGTCAAGAATATCGTTCAGCATATTCTACGTAACACAGCAACTGCATGTGTGGATGGTAGTAAAATGGAAGGTGACTTTATAAAGACATTGATTCAAGGTAGTAAATCTGAGGTTGTCTTCTTGGATAACGAAAAGCCTGATGTCCAATTAGCTTCCGTAATGTATAATGCCACAACAGATGACGAAGAACACCTAACTGACGAGACTGCAATAAGCCAAAATACAGACATAGCAGATACTACATCAAAAACGACAGAGCAAAGACCAGACATTGTTCTTCGTCTGAGTAAGACTAACGATAAGATACAATACACATATCTGTTTGATGCGAAGTATCGCATTCGAGACACCTCTATTCCTGCCAGAAATGGTGTGGAAGTGCCTCCTATCGATGCTATCAATCAGCTACATAGGTATCGTGATGCGATTTATTATACCCATGCCAATGATGAGAAATTGAAACGTGAGGTAATAGGTGGCTATGTTCTTTATCCTGGCAATCTGACTAAAGATGAGTTTACAGGCTCCTACTATCATAAAAGTGTTGATGAGGTCAACATAGGGGCTTATCCATTAAAACCAGGCGGACATTGGAATCACCTCTATAACGAGGATGGTATGTTCAATGATTTACTTCTCGACCCTACTTCTTCAGAAGATGTACTCTATGGACAGGTTGAGAAATGGATAATGGATGATAACGCTGACGGGACTCTGTTGGAAACTTCAATTCCTCAAAAAGGTCTTGAGTATACAGACGAGCCAGTCATAAAAGGTTCGTACTACCTTTCTTTAGTTGATTCACATGTTAATGCATCGCCAGAACTTATTAAGGATGGGCGATCAGGTATATTTATATCAGGTTATAGTTCAATCTTGTCTGGTGTAAATTTTCAAAAGATAAAATATTTTGCTCCTGTTGACAATCATGTGGTCAACGGTTACTATAGGGTCGATTCTGTGGAAATTGTTGACATGAAAGAAATGCTCCAGCAAGAGTTAGATGAATTGAAATCATTAGGCAAAACGTCAAAGTATAAAGGATTTGACAAATCTATTCGCATCTGTCTTAAGTTGTCAGAATATAAGCAATTAGACAAACCTTTCACATATGGCTTAGACCATAATGCCGCAATAGGTGTTGCGTTGACAAGAGAACAATTTAAGGCATATTGTAAATCCGCACAATAATAAGATTGAATATAATATGAAAACAGATAATGCATATACAAGAATAAATCACTTGGTTGGATTAGCACCAATAGTGTTATTCTTGTCATCTTATGTGCCTTTATTTGTTCTAATAATCGTACGACAAACTCTTTCCAACTTAGAATATCTGTCATGGGGTGGAATAAACGAGGAATCTATTGTTTGTATGATAAGGCATTTTGGCATGTCCATTGTATGCTTTATTATGACATTCTTAGGTCTAATAGGAACTTGGCTCGTGCTTGATAATCTAAACGAAAGAGTAAAAAGTGGACACACTTTTAAAATTGAAGAATTGTCAAGTATGAATGATGAACCATTAGCATATATAGCAACATACATTATTCCATTGTTGTTTGATGACTATAATAATCTAACAGACTTTTTGACAATTATATGTATCTTCTACATTGTATATCGTTTGTATATTCGTTCTAAACTGATTTTAGTAAATCCGATTTTAAGTTTGAAATACTCTATTTATAATGTTAAATACATAGATGGTGATATTCCACGGCAAGGAATACTAATTTCAAATAATAATGACATTTTAGAGGATGATCAAGTTAAAATGTATAATATTGGACACCAATTATTTTTCGGATACAAAAGGCAAAAGATATGAATATTACAGAGCTATTGGAAAAAATTCAATTTACAAAAAGAGAAGATGTTAAACTCTATTTTGTTACGAGGGCGATTAAGCCAGGAGCATCAAGGCGAACTCCAGCAAAAGATAAGTTTTTGTTCAATGTCTTTCAGTTGGATTGCGATGACGAAGTACGTTCATACTTATATGACGCATCTGTTCGACAACTGAATAAAACCATCCAAAAGAACTATGAGATGTTGGATTATGACATATTGACAGAAGAGACAGAACATTTGTTTACATATAACATCCAGAATAAAGTGTTTTCATTCAACGATGTCGTAACAAACAAGTTGTTAAAAACAGCTCCAAAGGTAACAAGCATTGCTAATATAACTGAAATAGAAGAATTGTGGGCTTACTGCGTTGAATTCTTTAATAATGAAACAGAAGAAAGAATATTCACATTCCGAAAAATTCTTCCAAGCAAAGTCGGGGTTGATGAGAATGCAAAAAATTGGTTTAGAGCGAAGTTTAGTCCTCAAAGTCAACAACTGACTTTATTGAAAGAGGAGACCGTAAATCTTGATGAGCAGATTGATTGTATATATCACCAAGAAACTTTCTACGTTATAAAGAAAGCTAATTTCGAACAGATAGTCGGACTTCAAGAAGAATATAAAGAAAAGGCACTTGAGGTTGCGGATAACATGATAAATAGTGGTAATTTTCTCGGTGGAGACAAATTAAAAGAACTTATTGAGAAAAAACCATCTATTCATAAAAAACTCATTAAGGTGGAAAAGTTGGGAGAATACAAAAACCTAACTCCTAAGACCATAAATGTAATGAAAAAAGTTTTAAAGAAATACGGAGAGAAATTACCAATAATCAATGAAAAACTCTCTATAGAAAGTGAAGAGAATATAGATGCAATTCTCAAAGCATTTGGCGATTATTATAAAAAAGGGGAAATATCAGGTAAGCCATATGGAACCTTTGCAGGGAAGGAACTTCAGCCTACAGAATCACATTAAACTCCATTTCGATGCTATCAGAAAAATTTGCATTGTTGAGGTTGATGAAGTGGAATTGACACTTCCAATACCTAAAAAGAACAGAAATGCTAATGATAGTGTAAATGATAGGCTAAATGATAGTGTAAGGAATACCTACATGATTATTAGCTCTAATCCAGGTATCCAACGTAAAGGCATTTCTGATCTATCAGGGAAGAGTGTCCCTACTATCGACCGACATATAGCTATTCGTGTGAAAGAGGGAATGATAGAACATCGAGATTCTGACAAAACAGGAGGCTATTATGCCAAACACAGAGTGTAATGAAAACTTCCAAACTCTTCTTTGTATAATTAAAACAATCCACCCCATACCTCTTTCCTCTCCCCCGTCATTCTCTCCGCCAGCCGCTTGACTTACTGACAAAGACTCCCTCTTCGGCTTGAATTTCAGTCAGCCTGCCCTCACACCCGAAAAGATGAAGGACAAAGGACAACGTAAACTCTACGGCTGTATGCTAAGCAAAGACACCGGCATGTACAATACCTGTAGCCACTTCTGCGTCTATTGCTATGCCAACACAAGCAAGGAAAGGGTGCAGAAAAACAAGGTCAAACACCACCCAGATTCGGAAAGTATTATTGAGTAAGAATATGACCCATTCCGACAATTTCGAAAATTATCGGAGTTTACTTCCGTTATTTTTGCAAATTATCGGAGTTTGTATAGATTTGCACAAGAATTTTCAAGGTCAAAATCGCAAAATAGGGGACAAAATGGCAAGCGGAATGGCTATGAGGGATTAACTACGCCACCTTCAATTTCCAATCAAGCAAAAAAGGGATGCCGGAAGCCGACATCCCTCAAACCATGATTATGAAAACAATATCCTATTTATTGGATTTCAATTTGTTTAGAAACAGGAGCCGTCTCCACGATCTCCTTTTTTGGCAGAATAATGTTCAACACACCATTCTCCATCTTTGCTGAAATTTTATCCACCTCGATGTTGTCAGGGATGACAAAACTCTGAGAATAGGAAGAATAGGAAAACTCCTTACGGATCCAAGACTCGTTTTTCTTCTCATCTTGCTTCTTCTCCTCCTTCTCGCTCTTCTCCAATGAGATGACCAACTCGTTATACTCGTTGATGTTAATCTTGAAATCCTCCTTGGTCATACCCGGAGCGGCAATCTGAATGTCATAATCTTTTTCGGATTCTTTAATGTTAACAGCCGGGGTCGCAAACTGCTTGATGGCAGGAACGCCCATAAACTCGTCATTGAAAAAATCTTCGAAGATGGAAGGTAGCCAATTGTTGGAGTTCCTTCTTGAATTTTTTACTAATGGTAACATAATAAGCCTCCTTTTAAAAAGTTCACTATCTCATTTGCCCTTGCCAATGCCTTTGCATTAACAAGTTCGATAAGGGTATGGCAAAGAGGATGCCAAAGGCCAATTAAAGCCAACAAACTGACAATCAGTCAATAAAGAAGACAAATTGTCCACTATCCGAATCTTTCTAATGGACAAATTGGCATGGTCTGGAACCTTGTAGTCCACACAGACAAATCGAAGGCTTACGCATCAGGTCTTACATCCAATCGACCTATCCAAGACACTTTCCAAAGAGACGGAACGACCTTGAAGTTCCTTTGCGTCAATTACGGCCACAGCTTCAGGGGTTTCTCTAATGATTTGTGCCTTTGATTTTCCTACGATTGTGACACCAGCCAACAATTGATCCGAAGAAGAAAGGCGTATCGTACGTTTTTTCTCCGACGCCTCTACCGTATCAGTCGATGTCTCATACCCTACATAACTACTTTGAACCACATACTTGCCTCGAGGCTTAACAGGGATCATAACAATTCCGTCCTCGTTGGACAAAGCTCCCGATTTGAATGAAGAGGCTCCTACCGGTTTCCATTGAACCGCAACAAATTCGATACTTTCACGAGTCTCCGAATCGATAATTTTCACTTCAACAGTTTGAGCAAAAGAAGCGAAGACGTTCATCATTTCAAGAAAAACAAAAGAAAACAAAGAAACACAACGCACCTTCCAACTACGAAATAATTCAACCTTTTCTTTCTGCATAACCACCTTGTTTTTGTTGATGCAAAAGTAGAAAAGCCGCTCGCCAACGAATACCCATAAAAGGTAAGACGATACCCCTATCGCGTATTAATTACCACCCTTCACAGAACGGAGATAATCACTTGGATTAATATTAAACTCATTATAGAACGCTTTGGAAAAATGAGTCAGATTCGAATATCCCAACCTATATCCTATCTCAGAAACAGACCCCAATTCTGACGACAAAAAGTTTTTGGCCATCTTCATTTTCTCATGTAAAGCGAATTGAGAAATATTGACGCCAAATACCTGCTTGAAACTTTTCTGGAGTTTGGAAACACTCATGTTTGCATCCTTTGCCAAATCATTCAATAGAGGAGGCGAACTTATGTTATCGATAATCCTCCCCCTCACCTTAAACAACATATCCACATCCGAAGAGTGGAGCTTCCGAATGGAGTCGGATCTCATCCTAACATTCAACTTCTTCAGATATTGATAAAAGAGCAAAAGAGACTTTCCATATATTTGGATGTCGGTAAAAGCACTCGTTTCCATATCCATACACCTGACCAAATCTTCGCACAGGTCCAACAACGGAGCATTAAACGTTTCAAACACATAAAACGAACGTCTGCTAGAAAGAAGTCCGACGATATAATCACCGCTATCTTCTCCCAACTCCTTGATAAGGAGATCCCGGTCGAACGTCAAAGCAAGTGTTATGTTCCACTTGCCATTAGCTGGAATAAGCCACTTCGAATCCACATCCGAAGAGTGCATATATATGCCATTCCGTTCTGTCCTACCGACATAAAACTTATCGTCTCCCACACACTGCTCGAATTTATCTATGTAAAAAACAACAGGAATAAGATGGGTATCACGTCTGCCCTCTCGATGAACAGACATCGGCTCATGAACCCTAATCTTCGAATAAGAGACAGTGAGCCATTCACAAGGATAATATTGTCTGAAAACGCCTTGACCAATCTTTGCCGGCACAGCGACCTCGTCGTTCACAACTGGCACCGACAATTGTTCGGCAATCATTTGCAACCAATATTTAGGATCGTTAATTGCGTGAAATTCTATAGACATTGATTTCGTTTTTTTTGCAAAGATCACCATTAGAGATTCTACCATCAATACCTAAAAAAAATTATTTCATAAAAAGAGACACATACAATGGGGATTTCACAAAATCAGGAAATAGGCAACCTTAATTCAAGAACATAGTAAACAAGACGTGAAAGAACAACTATGCATTAAGGTTTTATGGTTAGAGAGAAAAGAATTAACCTTCCATGTAAAACAAAAGCCCCATGTCTAATTATGAACTAGTTGGGTCAAATGTTAATGGTAAGGTTAGGCTGAGAAACTACCCTATCAGGTGCTGGCGGAGGATGGAGAGACCGTCTATAGCCAAACAAAAAAATCCGCAACGCCTTTTTCTGACGTTGCGGATAAGATTTCACCCCATTTTAAGGCTTATTTATGGTTCTCACGCAACTTCTTCGCCGCAGCAACGAGATTGGCAAGGGAGGCACGGGTTTCCACCTCGCCACGAGTCTTCAAACCGCAGTCTGGATTGACCCACAACTTCTCTTTCTGAACCCTGCCCAACATCTTCTCCAAAGCATTCGTAATCTCTTCGACAGAAGGGACACGGGCTGAGTGAATGTCATATACGCCAGGACCTACCTCGGTACGGAAGTTAGCCGCTTTCAACGCATCCAAAATCTTCAAGTCAGCACGGCTGGCCTCGAAGGTGATGACATCCGCATCCATGTTATCAATATCCTTGATGATATCGTTGAACTCACTATAGCACATGTGCGTGTGAATCTGCGTAGTAGGCTGAACCTTCGCATGGACAAGGCGGAAAGCAGGAATTGCCCAATCCAAATATTCCGTATGCCAGTCAGAACGACGGAGCGGCAACTTCTCACGCAAGGCAGCCTCATCTATTTGGATGATACGGATGCCGTTCTTCTCAAGGTCAAGCACCTCTTCACGGATGGCGAGGCCAATCTGCAAAGCTTGATCCTTCAAGCTGACATCCTCACGAGGGAACGACCAGTTCAATATAGTGACAGGCCCCGTCAACATTCCCTTCACAAACTTCTTCGTCTGCTTCTGGGCAAAGACAGACCACTCGACGGTCATCGGAGATTGACGGCTCACGTCACCCCATACAACAGGAGGCTTCACGCAACGCGTACCGTAACTTTGCACCCAAGCATTTTGAGTGAAGACATAGCCGTTCAACTGGCCGCCGAAATACTCCACCATGTCATTACGTTCAAACTCGCCATGCACAAGCACATCGAGGCCCAACTCCTCTTGCAAAGCAATACACTCCGCAATCTTCTTCTGGTTGAAAGCAACGTACTGTTCCTTGGTAATGCTCTTCTTCTTATAGGCGGCACGGTTCGCACGCACCTCCTTCGTTTGTGGGAAGGATCCAATAGTCGTCGTAGGGAACAAAGGCAATTTAAATGATTCATGTTGAATCTTCTCACGCTCTGCAAAGAGAGGCAAACGAACGAAATCATTCTCCTTAAGGGCAGCCAACTGATCCTGCACCTTTTTGTCTGCCTTTACACGCTCAGAAGAGAAAAGTTCCTTGTTCTTCTGTAGAGCCGACGCATCTGCCGAAGCCAAGTCGCGCAGCTCCTGCAATTTCTCCTCGGCAAAAGCGAAATGGTTTTTCACCTCTGGAGCCAAAGCCGACTCCAACTCCGTCGTATAAGGCACGTGTAAAAGAGAGCAAGAAGTACCCACAACTACATTCTCAGCAGGGACATATTTCTTAATTTCATCCAACAACACATTCTTGGCAGCATACTCAGCACGCCAGATATTCTTACCATTTACGACACCAGCAAACAGCAATGTATTTTTAGGGAAGCCTTTAGCGAGCAATTCGACAGAACGTTTTCCCTCCACGAAATCGAGTCCGATACCATCAAAGCCCAATGCGACAACTTCGTCATAAACGTCACGGACATCCCCGAAATAGGTTTGCAAAGCGACCTTGACCTGCGTATTCTTCCTTATTTCAGCAAGCAAAGTTTTGTATAGGGAAACGAACTGAGCCTTCTCCTCTGCCGTCACATCGAAAACCAATGCAGGCTCGGCCAATGAGACCCACTGCACTCCTATTTTAGCAAGCTGACCAACTAAGGTTGCATAAGCGACAACTGCCTCTGCCAAGAAATCTTTCGCACGTTTAACACCTGTATATGTGGCAAGACGAAGGAACGTATAAGGACCTACGACCGTCGGCGTGGTCTGGATACCCAGGGCAGAAGCCTCCTTGTATTCACGAACCACCTTATTGTCTTCAGCGACCACCAACTTTGTAGTGTCAGATAGTTCAGGAACGATGTAATGATAATTCGTGTTGAACCACTTTTTCATCGGAAGAGCCTTCACATCGCCAGCCGCACCTTGATAACCATGCGCAGCGGCAAAATAGGTTTCGATAAACGGAAGTTTTAAGTCCGCATAACGAGAAGGCACAGCACCCAAAAGGAATGCCACATCCAATACATTATCATAGAACGAGAAATCATTAGACGGGATGAAGTCTATGCCAGCCTCACGCTGTTTTTCCCATCCATACGCACGAATCGCCTTTGCAGCCTGCTCCAACACTTGAGCTGTTGACTCGCCCTTAAAGAAGCGCTCACTTTCAAACTTGAGCTCACGAAGTTTTCCAATTCGAGGAAAACCAATCACAGATGTTTTCACACTCATATATGACCTCCTTTTTTATAAAGACTAGAAATCCCCTGATGTCGTTTCCTGTCACAATGGGAGAATTAAAAAATCCAGCCAACGCTTCTTCTACGACACCTACAAAAAGTACCTATGTTACAGAATTTTAGTCTTTCGAAATTAAAATTTTCTTATCGTTCAAAATCCGCAGAATCCACTTAGTCAATCATTTTTACGACCACAAGTTTCCTCTCAGAAGTCTGGCACAAAGGTAGAAAGATTTACCCACCAAATTAATAGGTTGTTAGTAGAAAAATATTCCGAAATTCAACGAAAAAAGCCTTCCCACTTGGTATTTTTTCTATTGCACAAAATCAGGTCAGGGTTGTTTACAAGAAAAAACATAGACATAAACAACTTATCCATAAATAGTTAAAACAGCCCAACCATAGGACAGCACCATGGAGCAGCAGGCTCAGCACCGCTTACAATTATGAGATTGAGGAGAATACCATATATACAAAAAGCCCCACTCCAAAGAGCAGGGCTTTATATGCATCATCCAACGAAAGGGTTATTGCACTCTTGCCTTCAAACGAGAGTACTCCTTTCCGTTTTTAAAGATAATAATCTCCGCAGGGGAAGAGTGAGTTCCCAGATTCTTCCAAACGAAGCACTGATAGAGATAAGCGTTGTTCGTAAACTCAAAACAGAGATCGCCATTGCCCAACGACAAGCACGTACCCGTCTTCAACGTCAAATCAGGCTTGTCTGTCTCACTCTTAGCAACGGACCACGACCTATACATATACTTGCCACCTCCCATTGGTTGGATATTAACACGATACTTATCTGTCAAAATAGTAAAGTTAGAGTTAGGTGTGATTTCCTTTTGAGTCGTCGTTTTTTCTGTAGCCACCTTCTCCTCCTTCTTCTCAGGGACAACCACCTCTTTCTTCTCCTCCTGAACAGGAGTTGGAGTCTCGACAACAGGTTGCTTCTGGACTGGTGTAGCAACGGGAACAGCCTCAACAACTTTCTTTTCTTGCTTATCTTGAGCCTCCACCTTCTTCTCTACCGCTGGAGTAGCCGGCTTAGCAGGCTCCACCTTCTTTTGAGTTGAATTAGAAGGAGTCACTGGCTTTTTATTCTTTGCCTCCTTTGCCTTCCTATTCTTCTCCAACGCAGCCTTCACAGCCTCTTTTTTAGCCTTTTCCTTGGCTGCCTTAGCCTCTTTCTCCTTCTCTTTCTTCGCCTTCTCAGCCGCCTTCTTCGCTTTCTTATCAGCCTCAGCCTTTGCTTTCGCCTCGGCCTTCGCCTTCTCTTCACGCTCCTTTATTGCCTTCTTGTCCTCCTTGACTGACGACTTCACGTCCTTGGCAGCAGTGGTTTTATTATCGGCCACCTTCTGGGCTTCGGACTTCTTATCCTTAGCTGACTTCTCGGCATCTTTCTTGGCCTTCTCTGCCATCTCCTTGGCTTTCTTTTCCTCTTCCGCCTTGGCCTTGGCCGCCTTCTCCTCGCGTTCCTTTATCGCCTTCTTGTCCTCCTTGACTGACGACTTCACGTCCTTGGCAGCAGCTGCTTTATTATCGGCCACCTTCTGGGCTTCGGACTTCTTATCCTTGGCTGCCTTCTCGGCGTCTTTCTTTGCCTTCTCTGCCATCTCCTTGGCTTTCTTCTCCTCCTCGGCTTTAGCCTTGGCTGCTTTCTCGGCCTCCTTCTTGGATTTCTCCGCCAACTCCTTAGCCTTCTTTTCCTCTTCCGCCTTGGCCTTGGCCGCCTTCTCTGCAGCTTTCTTTTCTGCAGCAGCTTGCTCCTTCAAAACCTTTTCTTTTCTAGCCTTTTCGGCAGCTTCGTTTGCAGCGATAGCTTTAGCACGTTTAGCTTCCGCCACTTTTTGAGCTTCTTCCTTCTGTGCTTGAGCCTTAGCCTCTTCCGCTATTCGTTCCTGCTCCTTCTTATAATCCTCCACAGCCTTCTTCGCCGCCAAATCCAAAGAGCGCTGATCCATCTTGCGATTCTCCTTCTGAGCCTTTAACAAAGCCTCCTTTCTCGCTTTTTCAGCCACCTCGTTGAGAATTATATCCTGAGCATGTTTTCCTTCAACTTTCTTCTCTGCAATTTCATTTTTCTTGACAGGCGTTTCTATCTTAGCTTTCTTCTCCTGTTCCTTAGCCTTTTGTTCCTGTTCCTTCTTAGTCTTCTCTGCTAATTCACGTTCTGCCTTTTCCTTGGCCTTTTGTTGCTCGGAAAAAGCCTTCTCCTGTTCAGCCTTGGCTTTAGCTTCCGCCTCCTTGCGAGACTTCTCCGCAGCCTCAGCAACAGCCGTCTCCTTAGCTTTTTTCTCCTCCAAAGCCTTACGCTCCTGTTCACGCCTTGTCTTCTCCACATATTCGATAAGAGCTTTCTCCTTCGCCTTACGCTCTTCCAAAGCTCTCCGTTCCTGCTCCTCCTTGGCTTTTTGTTCCTGCTCACGCCTTGTCTTTTCTGCCAACTCTTTTGCAGCCTTCTCCGCAGCCTTTTTCTCTTCCAAAGCCTTCTTTTCCTGTTCAGCCCTTGCCTTGGCGGCAACTTGTTCCTGTTCCTTCTTTTCCTTTTCCGCCTTATCCTTCATCTGCTTCGTCTGCGCAGTTGAGACCTTAGCGTTCCCTTGTTCAGAAGAATGATTCGTATTGTTGGCAAGCAATGGTTTAGGCAAACGCTCCACCACATGGTTGACACTCAAGAGCATACCATCCGAATCAATCCAGACCTCACCATCCTTCAAGCGGATACCACGCCAGCCCATATCCGTCCAATCCCGACTAGGGTTAGACTGAACCACCATGCGCACCATAGCCGTATCAAAAATGTCACGGTAATGACGAATGAACTCCGACTTGTTCTGAAGAACATTCAAATCATCTTGATTAAAAGGATAGATAACACGATCCGCCATCTTCTCCGCATTGCCACTCTTTACCAATGCGATAAAATCACGAACCACCGATTCCGTACTTTCAGCGATGGAAACGGCACAAAAACCCAACATGAGGGTGGTAAGAAATATAATTTTTTTCATTCCAAATTCCGCAAATTACGAAGAACCACAAGGATTCATCCAACAATTCCGTGTACCGATGAGCCACAAAAGTTCATCCTACATATTTGATTTAGTCCTTTTGCCCCGTTTGGAAGGGGCGACTGCCTTTTTATTCCGTACATAGATATGACGCACCTTCGAATACTCCGTTTCCCGCTCGTCTATCTCGAAATGAGGGAGCGACTTAATCAAAGGCGTCAATTTCCAAAAGCCATAAATTCGAGGGTCGAAATCAGGCCTTATCTTATTAATCATGCTACCCACTTCAGCCAAGGAAGCCCAGCCGTTATCGTCGGCCAAGTCATCAATCGTATTTTTCAACAATTTGACAATATCGCTTCCCACAGCAAGAGGCTCCCCCTTCTGCTTAGCCTGGTCTGCACTCTTATTCGGCGTGCCAGTCTCTGCATTTCCCGGACGAATGACCTCTATATAAGTGAATTTGTCGCAAGCCACGATAAAAGGCTTCGGAGTTTTCTTCTCGCCAATGCCCAAAACGAACATACCCGATTCACGCAAACGCGTAGCCAACCGGGTAAAGTCGCTGTCGCTCGAAGCCAGACAAAAGCCGTCCACCTTCTGCGAATGGAGGATATCCATCGCATCGATAATCATAGCCGAGTCTGTCGAGTTTTTCCCCGTTGTATAGCCATATTGCTGTATGGGGGTTATCGCATTTTCCAACAACAATGGTTTCCACCCGTTAAGAGCAGGACGAGTCCAATCCCCATAAATTCGTTTTATCGTAGGAATACCGGACTTGGCCACCTCATCCAACATATCCTTGACACAAGAATAGGGGATGTTGTCGGCATCGATAAGTACGGCAAGCCTTAGATCAGTCTTTTCTCTCATTAACGTTTCCTTTAAGGCGGGTTCTAAAAATAAAAATCAGATAGCGCAATACCGCTTTCGAAGCAAGTCTGCCACCATTCAAAACTCAGAGTGTCCGTTAGTTTTCAAACGACACTCTATTTCACGCACGAAGATAAGAGAAAAAAATGGAAAAGGCACAAAGTAGCCCAAGAAAAAGATTCGATACAAAAACAAAGCCAAAGTAACACTTTTCATGAGGTCAATTAACACTTTTTTCACTATATTTGCGATGAATAAGTTGGACGATATGCTAAAAGACAAATTCTTCTCCATAAAGGAACGGACACAAGACGAGGGCACTTACAAATTTGCCATCCTACTCAACAAAGACCACCAAGTATATGAAGGTCACTTCCCTGCCATGCCAGTCGTGCCAGGCGTATGCACCCTGCAAATGACCAAAGAGTGCGCAGAAGAGGTCATCGGGGAAAAATTGCGATACACGGAAATATCCAATTGCAAATTCTCCGCCATGATAGTACCAACCCAGACACAGGAAGTGGAAGTCGCTCTCACGATACAGCCCGAAGCGGAGATGTTCGTCGTCAAAGCGACCGTCAAGACTCAGGAAGCCAATTTCCTCACACTTAAAGCCACCCTGATCAAAGAAAACCAATAGCAATCATCAAGGCAAGCAAGGGAAAATTGCTTAGGCTTAAACCATCACAAACACCTTAATTAAAAGCAGCGAATTTTGGAAAACAGCAGAGACGACATAAAAAACCGGATGGAAGTCGAAAGGTGCTGCATCATCATACCCACCTACAACAACTCCCGAACCATCGAGAAAGTCATTTCCGATGCAAAGATTTATTGCAACGACATCTACGTGGTGAACGACGGCTCCACCGACGAGACCCACCAGATCATCAACGACATTGACGGGATAAAGAGAATTGAATACACGCCCAACGGCGGGAAAGGCACAGCCTTGAAGAAAGGACTCAGAAAAGCCCACGAAGATGGCTTCCGTTATGCCATCACAATCGATTCCGACGGGCAACACTTCTCCGAAGACATACCGAAATTCATCGAGGTCATAGAGAAAAATCCTGATGCGATGGTTGTCGGCACGAGAAACATCCAGCAGGAGAACATGCCATCCAAGAACACTTTCGCCAACAAGTTCTCCAACTTTTGGTTCAAGACGGAGACGGGACAATCCCTTTCCGACACGCAATGCGGCTACCGTCTCTACCCGCTCGACAAGGTGGCGGAGAAGAAATATGCGACCAGCCGCTACGAATTTGAATTGGAAATATTGGTACGCTCCGCTTGGGACGGCGTCAAAGTCATTCCTCAGCCCATCAAGGTCTATTATGCACCCAATGAGGAACGCGTCTCCCACTTCAAACCTCTACGGGATTTCACCCGTATCAGCATTCTGAACACCATCTTCGTCCTCATTGCCTTCTTGTGGATAAAGCCACGAAACTTTTTTCGTTCGATGAACAAAGAGAGGTGGAGAAAGATCACCCACTACTTTTCTGAAAGCAAGGACAGCAATGCCAAGATAGCTCTATCCGTGGCCATCGGCATCTTCATGGGCATCACGCCTATCTGGGGTTGGCAAATGGCAGCCACACTCGTCGTAGCCAAACTGATGAAAGCCAACCATTGGATAGCCCTCGTCTGCTCCAACATCAGCATTCCTCCTATGATTCCGTTCATCCTCTTCGGAAGCTTCGCCCTCGGGGGATGGATCATGGGCAACGAAGTCATTCCTCAGCTCGACAACATTTCATTCGAAAGCATCAAGAGCAATTTGGCCCAATATATCATAGGAAGTTTTGCCCTCGCCACCCTCTGTTCCGCCATCAGCTGGATTCTCACCTACAGCATCCTGCTTATTACCAGACAGAGGAAATAAGTAAACAAGAACCAGAAGTCCAAAATCGAAGTCTGACGGTATCCCACCCAAAACAAAAAAAACATGAAAAAGAAGATTTTAGCAACCACAGCACTCCTCTTCGTCATCGCAACAGCAGGAGCGGAAACAGGGAACATACGGGGACAATACACTTACTCCGGCAGGAAAATGAAGGGCGTGAAAGCATGGATAGTCAACAAGCAAGACACCGTCAGATTAGACAAGAAAGGAAAGTTCAGAATAAAGAATGTCGACCCCGAGAAAGACACCCTACAATTCGAACCCATCGACAAGCAATCCATCGTAGTGCCATTGCAAGGAAATTCCATTGTAAAAATAGAACGGGACGAACACACCACAGCAGTCCATCTCAGCAAAGAAGAGAGACGGCCGACAAGCACCTACGGAGGCACAATCTACACCAAAGCAGAATTAGAACAAACGGGCGAGACATTCGCACTGAATGCCGTACTCGTAAAAAGTCCACAAAAGGCAGCCACCTCTTTCTTTATGAGCAACAAACCCCTCTACTTCGTTGACGGAGTCGAAGTAGCAAGTCTGGACATCCCTGTTAAAGAAGTTGCTTTCGTAGAGGTAGTCAAAGCCACCAACGCGACCTCCTCTGCTTTTGGCGTAAGAGGTGCCAATGGAGCTATCCTGGTAACAACCGACGTAAAATGGAAATCGGCGGACAAGGGGCAATAAGGTGAACCCCAAAAGTTCTTTCCTCCCGCAAAAGAGGAAACCATGATTTTTTCAAAGAGAACTTTTTGTCATTCTTACCCTATCACCATACTACACATAGTACAAATACGAATGCGAAAAAAGCTAAAATTACCATCACTATTGAATTTTTAGTTAAACGAAATAGTTAGGAAGCGAGTTCAAATAAACCTCTTCTTGTAGAAATTCTCCTCAAATCAAGAGGGAATTTACACAAAAGAGCCTCCTTCTTCAACTCATCCGACATGAGGCAAAAACCATGCCACGAACAAATAAAACCAAAGCAATTTTTCAATAAAAAAAATTGCCACGTCATCTTTTACCCGACAAGACAAAGAAACAGTACCCTACTCCACCGTAAGTTCGCCAGTCTCCAAATTCAAGTAGCGTACCGTCCGATCATAGAAACCCTGCAAGTGAAGTTCGTTAGAAGAGCCCTTCTTCCAAGCAAGAGCCGAACTATAATCCTCACGGGGCAACATTTCAGAAGCCCAAACCACAAAATAGCATTTCTTTCTCTTATCGTAAGCTAAAAGATCCCCATAAGGGAATGCGACCACCTTGAAGTTCTCGCTCTCCACCGTACGGACCGGCTTCATCGGGAAGAAAGGTTGACTATAGTAAACGAAATTCACCCGTTCCATATCCGACAAGGCAGAGATTCCGTTCACCCGTTCCCAAGCCGCCACATAGTTCCGCACATGTCCCAACGGAACATCCGCATAGGAAGCAAAGAGTTTCGAATCCGAGACGCAATCGGACAAGGAAGAGACGAGGCAGGAATCGCCAGCAAGCACAAATTTTCGACCCACGAAAAAGCGGTTTTCCGTTTGTGACCTCAAGCTATCCATCACTAAAACCATCGGACGTCCCTCCAAAATAAGTTCTGCCAACCCTCCCTTTCCAAGGGGAATAGCCAACAAATGGATTTCGGAATTCAGGAGAGTAACATCTGTCCGTCTCCGCTCCATTCCAAAAACAAGGTAACGGCCACCACACCGCTCAATGACACGGGGCACCATTTTCTTCTCCTTAGGCAGGTCATGAAACGACAACGAATAGGAACGATGGAGAGAATCCCGAGAAAAGAGCAAAACGCTATCGCCCGTTTCCAAATTCCTTCTATAGATAGTGAGGAGACGACCAAAATTAACAACAGAGAAAGAGTCCCGCAGGACCAACTCCATCCGTTGTCCATCCTCAGCCGTATAACTGCAACGATACGGTTGTGAAGAGAGCGCCCCCTTTTCCAAAAACAGGAAGAGAAGGATCAGTCCCAACAAGAAAAACCTTGACCTCTTTTTCATCATCGGCATACCATATTAAATTATATTAAGGGAGAGCCACCCTAATTTTAACCAAAGATACACAAAAGGAGAGAACTCGGAACTTCCGCAGAGGGCAGAAGCGCTTTTTGAGGCGAAAAAGGTTCAGGAGAGAGACACAGAAGAGAGAAAAATGCGATTAGTTAACTTCAATCAATAAAAAAGGCCATCAAACCCAACTTCCGCATTTGGAAATTCGAAAGTTTATCGGTACATTTGTTATAACGCTGAGGTAGGACACAAAACCTACCCAAGGAAGCGGAAAACAATACAGATTATATAACAAACGAACTAGCAAACGCCATGAGAAAACAATTACTTTTAACAATAGCTGTGCTTTGTGCAATGGCAAATGTCCAGGGCAAGAGCAAGTCGGAAAAGAAGTCTGAGCTAAAAAAGCAGAAGACCGAGATTGTCGTCAATGGGGAGAAAAACACGAACCAGATTGACGGGACATCCGCTATTACCGTAGCTGAAAGCATTGGTTTGGGATGGAATCTCGGCAACCAGATGGATGCATTTAGTGGAGAGGCTGCCAACGAGACTTGTTGGGGAAATTCCGTGGCTACACAAGAAGCCTTTTACAAGTTAAAAGCCGCAGGGTTCTCGTCCGTCAGGATCCCTGTCACATGGTTGGGCCATTTCGGGGAAGCTCCTGATTATAAGATCGAAGACCGATGGATGGATCGTGTAAACGAGCTCGTCGGCTATGCGGAGAAAGCAGGTCTAAAAGCCATCATCAACATCCACCATGACGGATCAGAAAGCAAGCATTGGTTGAACATTGTGAAGGCCGTGAACGATAGTTCTGCAAACGAAGCCATAAAGAACCAGTTGTCAGCCTTATGGAAACAGATTTCCAACCGATTTAAATATGCAGGAGACTTCCTCATATTCGAGACGATGAATGAGATCCACGACGGTGGATGGGGTTGGGGTGAAAACCGCAAAGACAACGGAAAGCAGTATGCCATCCTGAACGAGTGGGTGCAAGTCTGTGTGGATGCCATCCGTTCTACCGGAGGTGCAAACGCCACCCGCTATATTGGAGTTCCCGGCTACTGTGCCAACCCAGACCTCACCATGAGCAACTTGGTATTGCCGAAAGACCCTGCAAAGGGCAGGTTGCTCGTATCCGTACACTTCTATGACCCTTACGATTACGCAATCGCCGATGTCAACACACAATGGGGACACACCGCGCTCAACGAGAAGAAAGCCAGTTGGGGAGACGAGTCCAACGTGACCAACATTTTCACCAACTTGAAAAAGACCTACGTAGATAAGGGGATTCCTGTCTATATCGGAGAGTTCGGAAGCGTACACCGCAGGGATGAAATTTCGGAGAAATTCCGTATGTACTACATCGAGTATGTGACTAAGGCCGCACGCGCCAACCACATCTCCATCTTCTTCTGGGACAACGGTGCCACCACATCAGGAAAAGAGTCGTTCGGTATCATCAACCACAGCACGGGCGACTTCATCAACAACGGCAAGGAGGTCATCGACGTGCTCACCAAGAGCTACCACTCCAATGACAGCAACTATACATTGGAAACCATCTACGAGAGTGCTCCAGCAGCCAGATAACCGTAGTTGGGAAAAACACTATACAGGTTGCAAAATCCTTCCGGCGAACGGCTGGAAGGATTTTTTTGTTGGACACTCCTTACCTTCGCAAAGGGAACCGTCTTCCATTCCGCATCATCGGCATAACCTAACCCTCTGCCTTATTGCACACTATCTATTGAAAACGGTCATCCTCATCGATAAAATCCGACCATCCCAACAAACCGCCCGCCAAGACGACAAGTTTCAAATTTCAATGGTAAGATCGCAATTGTTAAGGGAAGTCGCCTTCGGCAGACAAAATCGCCGAGGTTTTGAGGTAAGTTATTGTCACAAAACAAGATTTTTTAAGAACTCCCCCATTCCACTATTAGAGCAATAAAAAAATTTTTCCTATATTTGCACCCGCTTGGAATGACGGGTAACGCTTCCACGCATCATTCTTACTTAATTAGAGCGAATATAAAGTCATATAATTCAAATTAATTGTATTATGATCAATACTAAAAATGCAAAATTGAACGCATGGGTTAAGATGTGGGCAGACATCTGTCAGCCAGAGAACGTCTACTTGTGCGATGGCTCCGATGAGGAGTTTACTCGTTTGATGGACGAGTGTGTAGCAAACGGTTTGGCTAAGAAGTTGAACGAGAAGAAACGTCCAAACAGCTACTATTTCCAATCAGATCCAAGTGACGTGGCTCGTGTTGAGAACCGTACTTTCATCTGCTCTAAGAAGCAAGAA
>JAGCWQ010000095.1 GCA_017961765.1 Paludibacteraceae bacterium
AGGTTTTTATTCCCCAGAATATAATATTTACAGAGGAGTTAGAAGCTGAGAATGTTGAATTTATTGAACTTAATGATGAGGCTGAGTCAATGGATGAATAACCCCCATCGATTAACCATGTTTGATGAAACAAAGTGTTGGTACGTATCAACACACCAGAACTGCGTTGTGGTGGCACACGAACACTGACAACGAATGTCGAATTTAGATGAAATGGTTTGCTTGAATTTTCTGGACTCTGTCTAGAAAATTAGGAATGTATATTGTAAGTGATTGTAAATTAATAAAATGTGTATTTGTGATGGGTGAGAATTTGGAGTCAAGCAAAGAAATGCAAATTTTTCAGACAGCGACTGAAAAATTGTCACGTGTTTCGTTAGAAAAATTATCATCAATAGAAGGCTTTTATCTCAACGATTTTCACCGGCAGAACAGCATGGCTGCGATGAAGGAGGTTCGACGCATGTCATTGCATCCTTATACGCGAGAGCAGAAGTTGCAGCAAATATTGGAGTTCAAGAACCATTCGATTACCAAGAAGAATGCAAATGAGGAAAGGCGTAGGCGGCAATAATAGAATCATGGGCAAAGAAAACAGGATGCTGGTATGATGATACTGATGTGTTCTTTCGTAAACAACACACCAGAACTGCGTTGTGGTGGCACACGAACACTGACAACGAATGTCGAATTTAGATGAAATGGTTTGCTTGAATTTTCTAGACATTGTTTGGAAAATCTACATTGAGACAACTAAAATTCCTCAAATTAAATAGAAATGTATATTTTTGTGTATCCGCAATGGTGAATCTGTGTGGATAAGGTGTGTCAGACTAAATAATACTGATAGATTGTCAATCATAGCATTAGCTATATATAAATGATGTGATTATGACAGACGAGGCGGTATATAAATAGAGACTGACCAGCATGGAGGATCCCTCTGATGAAATGCTCGCCTATATTATGCGAGAGGCGGCTGAAGATGCCAGGAAAAGCAACGAAGACGCACTCAAGAAATATTTTGGAGAGATAGCGGAGATGTATAAAAAATACGGAGATAAGAAATGCCCATGAAAAAGCCGGTCTTATGTCCCGAATTAGGTGTCGAAATAGAGAAATATTTATTTTCTCAGCCCAACAAAAAAAACGGTCTTTCCCTAAACGATTGTAAATGAATGGGATGTAATTTTAGACGGTGACTGAAAATAAATAATGAATTAAAGGAGTTTTAAGAAACAGAAACATTTTGAACTAACATATTACAATCATAGCGTTTGCTATTTATTCGGTATCATTCTGAAACCTAGGAAATTTTAGATATGTTTCTACACGAATAAGTCAGTGAATGCCTGCGCTTGGCGTGGGCTTGACTTATCTGTAGAAACGGGCAGTTCCTAGGGCCTCAGAATGTGGATAATGTTCAAGTCCACGTTCTTTATGCCCCAAGGATGCCCGTTTTGCCGAAGATGATGGTTGGGCGGATATGCCATTTTTTGTGGTAGGTCCGGTGCTCTGTAGGGACACAATGCATTGTGTCCGCATGGCGTACGAAAACCAACCGTTTTAGGATAAGTTAAACGCTGACAAATCTTTAAGACGCATGGAGAATATCGCACAAACACAGAACGCAGGTGAGGTTCTTGTATCTTCCGATGAGAGTGGTATCATACTCTATCCTCATCAAAGGGATGCCTTCGCACAAATGACGAAGCAGATTATAAACTCGGGGAAGTACCCTTACAAGGGACTACTAGTATTGCCTACCGGTGGAGGAAAGACCCTCACGGCCGCCCGTTGGATTGCTGAAAACATTTTGGATAAGGGCATCAAAGTTCTTTGGTTGGCTCACCGCCACGAACTATTGGAACAAGCCAAGAAGACATTCTCAAATTTAGCTTATAAAGACGTATTCAAGACAAAGAGTCAATTTAAGTTCAGAATCATCTCGGGTATTCACGATAGGGCAGTGAACATAAAACCCGATGACGATATCATCTTCTCCAGCAAGGATAGCTTAGGAAGCAAGGATAGTTTGGGATTCTTGAAAAAGAATTGGCTGAAAGGAAATGAGGAAATCTTTTTGGTGATTGACGAGGCTCACCATGCTCCTGCAAGGACTTATCGTAAACTTATCGAACAATTGGAAAAGAATGTGCCGAAATTCAGAATGTTAGGATTGACGGCCACGCCTATCCGAACTGCCAAAAAAGAAGAGGGATATATGGCAAGGATCTTTCCAAATGGTATGGTATATAAGATTGATTTACGAAGACTTATTAGTTTGGGAATTTTGTCTGAGCCTGTTTTTGAAGAGTGTGAAACTGGGATTGATTTAATGAAAGATCTTAGTGATGAAGATATTAAGAAAATTAATAAAGGACGTGATTTAGACAGTATTGGAGCAGATGTGGCGAAAAAGATTGCGGACAATAGCGAGCGTAATAATTTAATAATCAGCCGTTATATTAACAATAAGGGAAAATATGGCAAGACTATTATTTTTTCCGTCAATAAAGAGAATGCTATAGCTCTTAATAAATTATTTAAAGAAAAGGGTGTCAAGTCTGATTTTGTCATCTCTGACACGCGTGACGCCTCTGGTCTTCACAACATAAGTAGCAAGGAGAACAAAGAAAAGATCAACCGTTTCCGTAAGGGTGGTGACTTGGATGTGCTTATCAATGTTAACATCTTGACGGAGGGTACGGATGTGCCTGACGTGCAGTCTGTTTTCCTTACAAGGCCTACGCAATCGACTATTTTGATGACGCAGATGATGGGTCGTGCGCTCCGAGGTGTAAAAGCCGGTGGTACGAAGGATGCCTTCATCGTGACATTCATTGATCAATGGTCAGATAAGATAGCATGGGTAAATCCTGAGGTGTTGTATAATATCGACGGTCTTGACTTCACTGATTTCGACCCAGAAACGCGTAAACGAATCACTCGACTTATTGCCATTTCTAAGATTGAGGAATTTGCTGTCCTTAGTGATAAAGTCATTGATCCTGACAAGAAACAACTGATAGAAAGTGTCGATTTTATCAAACGTATTCCTAAAGGGGTGTACAAATTCCGCTATCCCTTCCATAACGGTTTTGGCGACCCAATCGAGAAAGATTGTGAAGTGTTGGTTTACGACAACCTAGAAAAGGCATATAAGAGTCTCATAGAGGACATTCCACAAAAATTCGGTCATATCAAAGAAAAAATAAACGATGAAAAAGATATTGACATCGCCAACTTGAGCGATGCTTGCGAATCGGAGTATTTTGCCGACGTGGAGTTATATCCAGCCTACCGTTTGGAAGACATTGATGATTTAATCCGCTACTATCTCATTACAGGAGAGACTCCTAACTATTACGAGTTCACGGAACGGGGAAAATATGACATTACAGCTATTGCACAAAAAATCATCAAAGATAACCTTGGAATAAAAGAAAAAGAGGAGTATATCAAAAACAAATGGGCAGCCGACCAAGATGCGTGGAAGACATTCTCTGATTTCACTGAAAAAATGTTTCGTCGGGAGATAGACCTATCTGTGGATAGACTCCTTAATCCTAAGGATTACATTGTAACGCACGAGAGGCCTCAAGAAAACTTCGAGGAACGTTCCTATGAAGATATGACAATGGCAGAAATACGGGCAATTGACCCGGCATACGAAAAGTGGTTACGGAATCAAGTCTTCGAGAAATTCACCGATAAAAATGGCTATTATTATTCGGCGAAAAGTGGATTCAAGAGCAAGAATCGTTTGGATTTTGAAATTGACCATATCACAGCAACAAGCTTGGGAGGAAAAACCGTATTTGATAACCTTCAACTATTAACAGTAAAAGAGAATAGGAAGAAGGGTAATAATATCGATGATACGGAGACCACTGATATAATCGATAATCAGAATGACATTATTTCTAATGATTCTGAAGATCCAGAAGCTATGGCTTCGGGGAAATCTTTGTTACGAATTACCCTCCCCAATGGTACTATAATCTTTGAGAAGAATCCAACTGAGACGTACCTCAAAGCTGTAGAACAAGCAGGCATAGATAGGGTAAAATCCTTGAACATAAGAAGGTGTGGAATTCAGTTAATACGCAAGACCAAAGATTGGCAATACACCCAAAAACAATTGTCTGATGGACAATATCTGTTTTCCAATCTAAGCACGAAGGATAAGAAACGGTTGTTGGAACAAATCAACGAGGAGTTAAATCTTGGATGGCATATTGAAATCATAGGGGAAAGTAAGGAGAAATCCATAGAAAACATGAATCTCCCCAAATCAACTCCTATAAAGAAAGAAAAAAACGATCAAAAACAAGGTCATTTTTCTATGGTTGTGGATGATGTGTTCTTTGTCACTGGTATGGGGTCTGTATTAATAGGAAGGATTGAATTAGGAACTATACATTCAGGAGACGAAGTAATATTAGACAATGGAATAAGAGCCTTTGTAGATAGAATTGGATTAGAAAATCGTATAGTAGAAAAGGCAACTAAAGATGATTATGTTGGACTTCACATTGGTTTTGTCGATAAGAGTAAGTTGTCGAAGGGCATGACTGTGGAAGAGTATGTCGCCCCAGACAATACATCGTTTGAAATGCATGTTGCTAAACTTTTCATTGGAGAGGAAAAAGCACTGAAAGGTGATATAATAAAAGGAAGTGTTAAGGTTGGTGATCCTGTGAGATTTTTTGATGTAAAGACATTTAAATTCAGTTCTGTGGTAAGTAAAATCACTAAGTCAGGAAAGCCCCTCGATTCTGCTGAGAAAGGTCAACAAGTAGTTTTTTGGTTTAATGATATTGCCATGAAAAAGATGAAAGAAGACGGATGGATTATTCGGAGATAAACAAACATAAAACGTAAAAATATGACTAAACAAGATAAACAACAACAGATTGAGTTGCTGAAACAATCGATAGAACTATTTGAGGCTAGAGGGTTGTCAACAGATGACCTTCGGCGGCAACTCGCCGAACTTGAGAATGACGATAGCGCGGCGCCAATAGACATTTATGCTACGATGCGGAAGTATCCGAAATATCCATATTCAAAGGAAATGACAGATTGTATTGAAAATACTGTTAATGCCCTTTTGACGGATAAATCAAATGCCAATGAACCAGTGTTGTTGCTTGGTAAGATACAATGTGGCAAGACCAATACGTTTGAGAACATTATGGCATTGGCTTTTGACCGTGGCATCGATGTCTGCGTGGTGATGACTAAGGGAACACGTACACTTGCTTCGCAAACCATCAATCGTATGCGAGAGGATTTTGCACGATTCAAGCCAGATGGTACATTGACGCAAAAGAATGTCATTCAGATATATGACGTGATAGAGAATTTCAAAAAAAATGGATTGCCTGAACGAATTGCCAATAAATCCAAAGTCGTTATTGTATGCAAGAAGGAGAAGGCAAATCTCAATCATTTATGTAGCCTTTTTGAGGTTAAGTCTCCCTATCTGCAACAAAAAAAAGTGCTGGTGATAGATGACGAGGCAGATTTTGCCAGCTGTAATTTTATCCGTAGGTCTAACATTAGTTCCATGGCAAAGATTAGTGAGCAGATTACCTATTTCAGAGGAATCCCATCTTACTGTCGTTATTTACAAGTTACAGCCACACCTTACGCACTCTATCTACAACCTGGGGAATATTTAAATCTTAACAGCGATGGTCTTGTTCCGTATTTCAAGCCTCGTCACACCGAACTTGTACCTGTGCATAGTGGATACATCGGCGGCAATCAATATTTTGAGGAGTCGGAGGACCCTGAATCCATGTATTTTAATCTTTTTGTTCCTGTTGATCCAAAGTGCATAGAGATTCTTGGTAAGCAAAACAAACGTTATACGAATAATGGAATTGCTTCTGAAAACTTAAACAGTGTGGTTAAAACATTGATGTATTATTTCGTGTCAGCTGCCGTTCGTTCCATACAGAAAGAAGCACAGAACTTGATGTGTCTTACGAGTTGTCTTATTCATGTTGATACAGATAAAAATTCTCATGAATGGCAGAATAAACTTTGTGCAAAGCTCATAGATGATATCAAGCAAGGTTTTTTATGTGGCAGTTTTGGAGACGATTCGGATACAGACCAACGGGTGAAAACGTTGTTTGATATTGCTTATAAGGATCTGAAGGATTCTAATCAAAAAGCGGTAAGGGCTGGTGTGAAAAACATATCATTCCCGTCGGAAGAGGATGTCTATAATCGTATTGTCCGCATTTTCCATGAAAATGACCTTACTGTTAAGGTGATTAATTCAGATAATGAAGTGACCGCACAGTTGAATGAACAAGGTCAACTGCGTTTGGATACCACAGCTAACATCTTTATCGGAGGAAGCATCCTGGACCGTGGTATCACCATTGACAATATGCTTTGTTTCTTCTATGGACGAGACCCGAAATCTTTCCAAATGGATACTGTGTTACAACATGCCCGTATGTATGGTAATCGATCAAAAGAAGATATGGCAGTGACTAGGTTCTTTACCACAAATAAGATTTATAACATATTGAAGAGAATCAATGCCATGGATGAGGATATGCGTCAGCGTTTACTTGAATTGACGTCATGTGACGAAGAGGAAATATACAAATTTACTCCTGAATTCATTGGCTATGAAAAACATATCAAACCATGCGCCAACTCAAAGGTTCGTCTCTCCAATGTGGTGATGATAAAAACGCATCAACGTATTCTCCCTGTTGGCTTTCAGACTGGACCGAAGTCGTCTATTTCAAAAACTATTAATGAGATAGATACGCTTATAAAATCCACAAAAGGATTTGTGGCGAATGATTTCTTTGCAATGGATGTTGCCAAGGCCGTTGAGATTATCCGTAAGATTCGAAGTACTTATATTTATGAGGATACTAAAATATGTAACTATAATAAAGACCTCGTGTGGGACGAAAATGAAATGCTAGCGGCCATCGAATATTCTCTCAAAGGTAAGGCTGAGAATAAGGTGATGATACACTATGCTGAAAATCGTGAAATGAGTCGAATACGTGAAAATGGCAAATATATCGATTCTCCGGATGATGGTAGAACTGATACGGCACCGTCCCGTCTGGCCGCCGAAGACTATCCCGTATTGATGTTGTTGCGTCAGAACGGTAGGGAAGAAAATGGATGGCGAGGAACTCCTTTTTATTGGCCTGTGTTAGTAGTTCCGAAAAACATAAACAATGTGTTGTATGCGCTTAATGGTGCTAATTTTGAAGAGAAAGAAGAAATTCGAGTGGAAGACCTTGGGGTTTATCCTGGTATGGACGAGAATTCTGTCCTTCGTCTAACTCTCTCAACACCATGTTTATTTGGTATGATTTTCGGATATAAAGATTGTGAAGAACGAGAGATAAAGAAAAGCAATGCATCCACCTTTCTGTTGCGGGATGTGAACTCTCCATACGAATATAAACTCCGTTCTGATATCAGTATCAATAAAGAGAATTTGTATGCAGGAATTGAATCTCCTAATGATGGCGTCTTCCCTTTTGAATTACGTAAATACAAATACGTAATATTCAGAAATTCTCATGATAAAAGTGGAAGTTTATTGCTTGTCCGACTTATGGACGGAGAGGATTATGCGAAAATTAGTTACAATCCATATATGGAAACTGACGTAATTGTCGATCGACAAAACAATACTATACCTTACAAACAGGAATCTTTGTGTCAATGGAATATAATATACAATATAGCTGAGGTCGTTGCTTTTAAACTTAATAAAAGAGACTCTGATTTTTATGAAGAAAGCAAAAAGAACGGACTATATGGCATTGATCCTTTGAATGAAAAAGATTTAGTAAAAATGGAGAGTAAGAGAAAGTAAATATTCTTTATTAATTGCACCTTGCCACGTTAGCTGTTGCTAGTGTGGCAAGGTCTATTATGAAAAAACATCCTCTAATTGATTTAATTACAAAAAAATAACATAATATTGTATAACCCAAAAAATACAATGCCATGATAGACCCTAAAGTAAAAAAGGCATTAATCAATTCGATAACAGAAATTAATGCAGAGCGAAAAGCCTGGTGCGATGTTCACGGCGTGCCTATGCCAGAACCGATAGAGACTCTTGATCTGATCATGAAAAAGGAGTTTGCTTTGCAGATTCTGAAAGGAGAGAAGAACGTTGAGTTTAGATCCGTGACGCAACATTATCAGAATCGTTTGTTTGATAAGAAACTCGGAGCCTTCCTCGATAAGCATACGGATAATGAGGAAATTATGGAACAGTGTGGCATGTGGGGCTATTGTGACGAACTACGTCCTGTCAAGACTATCCATTTCCATAACTACAACAATGATTGGTATTTGGATGTCGAAGTGCTACACAATGGGTATGCTATCGCAAATAAAGAGGACGCAGAATCTCTGCATCTTTATGATTGTTACGATTTGGATGCTTTGGTCGAGGAATTGGACAAGAAGAACGAAGAGGAACGTCCCGTGTTTTTCATCTTTATTATCTCAAAGGTGGTAGCGACCAATTTGGAGGTGTGATATCCTGTCTCCTTCCGCTTTGCGCAACTTCGGAAGGAATTTGCACAAAGCGGAGAATTTCAATGAGTAAAGAAAATTTGATTTCTTGTTGTTTTGCGTCCGAAATTTTCTCAAGTTGTCTTAATTTTCCTACATTTGCATGGATAGACAAAATGATGAAAGGCAAAAATGTAAAATCGTTTTTGAAAAATGTACTTATTGTCTCTCGTTATTATATTAAGTGATTGAATATGAATAATAAATATTTTGTGCAATCTAAAAAACAAACGGTATGAAAAAGATTTTTTATGCATTGATGGCCTCTGCTATGGCATTGTGTGGAACGGGTTGTTCTTCTTCTCCTGCTGAGAGCGTTAGTGGTCAAGAGGAAGGACACAATTACGTTGACCTTGGTTTGCCAAGTGGAACGCTATGGGCTACTTGTAATTTGGGAGCCAACCGGCCTGAGGAAAATGGTGCCTATTTCGCATGGGGAGAGACCTCCTCGAAGAGTGAATTCGAATGGACTAATTATAAGTTGGGCAACGGTGAGGCTGAGTCAAGAGTCAAAATGACCAAGTATTGTTCTCACGAGAGGAAGGGGGAAGTCGATAACAAACTACTCCTTGATTCGATCGACGATGCGGCTTCGGCCAATTGGAACGGAAAGTGGAGAATCCCGACGAAAGAGCAGTGGGAAGAACTCTTAAACGGCTGCGAATGGGAATGGGTAAAGAACTACAAGGGTAGTGGACTCGACATGAAGAAGGGAACTTCTAAAACCAATGGAAAGACGATTCTTTTCCCTTTCTCCGGCTACTATAATGGCACTGTATTCTATAACAACTCCAATGCTTTTTGGACAGCAAACCAAAAGGCAGACAATGGCCTGGACGCTTATTTCGTTAGAATGTTGACGCACAACCAGAACATGAATAACGGTCATAGGAAACAAGGTATGGCGATTCGTGCCGTTGTGGGCAAGTAAATCATAAATGAACTATTAGGAAGGGCCACGGTGATTTCAATTGCCGTGGTTTCTTTTTCTAAAGGCTGATGGTTGTCTGAAAAGAAGGGGCTTGGATTTTGCATGTTAGGTTGAACACATTTTTCTCCTCTTCTTCCAAAATGGTAGAAACTATCGAAAGTTTGTCAACTTTTAGCAATTATTATGCCTTTTCTCTGTCAATTTTTACTTAACTTTGCATCCAAATTGTATATTCAATGGAAGGAACAAACGAAGGAAATGTGTTTTCGTGTGCGATGAGGGCTGGCCTTTATCTAGGAGGTTGGTTCATTTTGCGGGATTCCATAGAGATGTTCGTTTATTCGAATGTTGTTTCTGTCGGTGCTGTTTTCCTGCTTGCGTTGCTCTCGATAGTTTCGTTGCTCTTCACGTTGTATATAATTACAAGAGGGACGGACGTTTATAAACGGGAGGTGCTGAAGGAAAATGTTTCCTATTTTAAGGTTCTGAATTATGGATTTTATCTTTTCTTCTTCGCTTCGATGATTTATGCCGTCTTCATATTTCTCTGTTTGACCCTTTTTAACCCTGAAATGTTGTCGGATCAAAAGAATTTCTATGATTCTGTCTTTACGCAGATGGGGACGATGGAGGGGGCCTCTACGGAGATGCTGAATTCGTTTAAGTCGCATTATGACAAGGGGTTTGAAGGCTTGCTTTCTCAATCTCCGAGTGATGTGGCGATGAACAATCTCTTTGGCGAAACGACATACGGATTCTTTCTGTGTTTAGTTACGTCCATTTTTTTAACCAAGAAAATAAGTAAATAGGTCTTTGCCTTGCGCAGGGACGTATGAACAAGGATATTATGGATATTTCAGTTATAGTGCCACTATATAATGAGGAGGAGTCGTTGCCCGAACTTTTCGCATGGATTAGCAGGGTGATGGCAGCAAACGGCTTTTCTTATGAGGTCATCTTCGTAGATGACGGAAGTTCGGACAAATCATGGTCGATCATATCAGATTTGGCAGAAAAACACCAGGAGGCGAAGGGCATCAAGTTCCGTCGCAACTATGGTAAGTCGGCTGCCCTCTATTGCGGTTTCGATAGGGCGGTGGGAGACGTGGTCATCACGATGGATGCCGATTTGCAGGATAGTCCGGATGAGATTCCAGAGTTGTATAAGATGATCATGACCGACGGCTACGATTTGGTTTCTGGTTGGAAGAAAGTACGTTACGACTCTAAATTGGCTAAGAACCTGCCTTCGAAGCTTTTTAATGCAACCACGCGGGCTATCTCTGGAATCAAGTTGCACGATTTTAATTGTGGCTTGAAAGCCTACCGCAGGAATGTGGTGAAGAGCATTGAGGTCTATGGAGAGATGCATCGTTACATCCCTTATTTGGCTAAGAATGCTGGATTCAAGAAGATCGGGGAGAAGGTGGTTATCCATCAGGCGAGGAAATATGGCACATCGAAGTTCGGCTTCAACCGTTTCTTTAATGGCTACTTGGATTTGATTACCCTTTGGTTCCTTTCTACGTTTGGCAAGAAGCCGATGCACTTCTTCGGTTTTGTCGGTAGCATGATGTTCTTGTTGGGATTCATTGCGGTGAGTCTTGTCGGTGGAGCTAAACTCTACCACATTATGAACGGCACATCGGCTCCGTTGGTGACAAGCAGTCCTTATTTCTATTTGGCTTTGACCTCCATGGTGATTGGTACACAACTCTTTTTGACGGGTTTTGTGGCGGAATTGGTTTCGCGTAATGCCTCGGAGCGGAATGATTATAAATTGGAAGAGACTAAAAACTTGTAAAGAATAAATAAGAAGATATGCAGACACTTATCGAATTATTGAAGATTACTATTCCGGGCTTGTTGGTCTTGTTGGCTGCCTATTATGTGATGGACGGAATGTTGAAGAATGAGGAGCGTCGTCGTTTCTATGAGATGAAGCGTAATGCCTCCAAAGTCTTGGATCCGATCCGTTTGACGGCTTACGAGCGTTTCGCCTTGTTCTTGGAGCGTATTAATCCCGAATCGTTGATTTTGAGGGTTCAATCACCTGGAATGACTGCTGTTGACTTGCATGTGACTCTTTTGACGACTATTCGGGAAGAGTTTGAGCATAATGTCTCCCAACAAATCTATATCAGCCCAGAACTATGGGCCGTCATTAAGAATGCGAAGGAGAGCTTGATTCAGTTTATCAACACCTATTCGGCAAAAGTTCCGGATAATGTTCCTGCCATCGAGTTGTCCAAGATATTGATTGAGGCCTACAACTCCATGGAGAATGCTCCGATTGAGGTGGCATTGAATATTTTGAAGAAAGAAGTCAAGGCATTTTAATGATAAAGGATATGGAGTCGTTGATGCAATTGATACGTAAGCGGTGCTCGGTAAGAGCCTATTCCGACAAACCGGTGGAGCAGGAGAAGGTGGCCTCTCTCGTGGAGGCTTTCCGTTTGGCTCCTTCTGCGGTGAATCGTCAACCATGGCGACTTTTCGTCGTTCAAGGCGAAGAGGCTCGTTTGGAGTTGCAAGCTTCCTATGACAGGGAGTGGTTCCGAAGTGCCCCTCTCTATTTTGTCTTGTGTGGCAACCATGCGGAGTCATGGAAGAGGGCAGACGGCAAAGATCATTGCGATGTGGATATTGCTATTGCGGCAGACCATCTCATTTTGGAGGCCACCGAGTTGGGCTTGGGCTCCTGTTGGGTCTGCAATTTCGATGTGGAGCGTTGCCGTAAGGCGTTGAGGCTGGAAAATTCGGAATGGGAGCCCTGTGTGGTTATCCCGGTAGGCTATCCGTTGGATTCGGAAGTCTGGAGCAAGACTGAGAAAAAACGGAAGGATTTGGCTGAAATTGTGAAATACATATAATTAAGAAGAAAGAGATGCGGACGACGAATGTGAAACAGCGTGCTTTAAAGAGTTTCGGGACTTTTCGGGGTCTTGGGGCGGGGCTTATGCTTCTGTTCTCCTTATGTGCAGGGGGGACTTTCGTTTCTTGTGAAAATGAGCATTGCGACGAGCCAATGTATTCGTCGATGGGCGTGTCTTGCCTTTCGGAGATCAATCCTACCGAAAAGTACTCTTTGTTAGGGCTTTCCTTGTTGCCGATAGGGGCTGATACCATTTATGCTGGGTTGGAGAACGGTCTGTTCTATTTGCCCCTTAATCCGTCAGCTTCGGATACTAAGTTTATCTGGAGCATGATCCCTCGAGGTTATGAAAACGTCGGGGTCTCTTTGGATACGGTATGGCAGGATGGTGTCGCCGTGGATGTAAAATACTGCATGGATGGCAAGTCTGTCTCTTTGCTGAAGAAGGAACGTGATTTGTTCCTTTTCTCGGATAGCACCATGCTCTATTTCTATGCGGGCGGCTTTGTGAGACCGATGATAGATACGTTGACTATCTCGTATGATCCCATTCATGAATTTGTGTCGGGAGAGTGCGGTTATCGTACGATCTATGAGTTGAAGAATGTAGCATTTTCAAAAGGGGTGGGCGACCTCCTGATTGATAATGATAGGGTAACCAATAAGTATAAGGAGAATCATGTTAACATATATATGTCGGTTTATTAGTCTGGTGGTGCTTCTGCTTGCCGCTACTCCTGTTTTCGCAGGAAAGAAGGGCAAAAAGAGTACGGAGGAGGAACAGAAACAGTTCTTCTACGGCGTTTATTTGGATTATGATTTGGCAGATCCGTTGATGGCAGCCATTGATAATAGACGTTTCGGCATGAATTCGTCTATAGTTCTCGATTTCCAGCATCTTATTTATCCAGCATTCGAGTTGGGATATGCCACATACAATGCTTCTTCCGACTATATCTACGATAATACGGGAACAGGCACGCCTACAGAGGATGTGAAATACAAATTGAAGGGAACCTATTACAAGGTCGGGTTGAATATAAATTTGTTGGCGAAGGATTATTCAAAGAAGTTGACTCCCTACGGATATGTAGGGTTCCGTTATGCGATAGCTCCCCGATATAAGTATGAGATTTCCGGATACAAGACCGATGCTTCCTTGTGGGGAGCGGATTCGGAACTCATTCCTGCTCAGGATGGCAATACGACGGCGCAATGGGGCGAATTCCTTGCCGGGGTCAATACCCCTATTTATAAAGGATTCTGCTTGGGTGCCGAGTTGCGTTACAAAGGCTTCCTCTATATTAAAAATGTGAGGGAGGGCAATTGCTCCATCAATCAATCCTATGCTCCAGGCTATGGAGATATTGAGGATGGTACGTGGGGCTTCCGTTATACGATTAGTTATTTTTTCCATTAATATAAATTGCATATAACAATGGTTGATATGAAAACGCTAGATCGCGCAGCAGACAATATCAGGATATTGACAGCTGCGATGGTCGAGAAAGCAAAATCGGGACACCCAGGCGGTGCTATGGGTGGCGCAGATTTCATCAACGTACTTTATTCTCAGTTCTTAACGTATGATCCGAACGATCCGACATGGATAAACCGTGATCGTTTCTTCTTGGATCCAGGACATATGTCACCTATGCTCTATTCTGTCCTTGCCTTGGCTGGCAAGTTCACGATGACGGATCTTCAAAATTTCCGTCAGTGGGGTAGCAATACGCCTGGACATCCTGAGGTGGATTTCGAAAGGGGCATTGAGAACACATCTGGCCCATTGGGACAGGGGCATACTATGGCGGTCGGTGCTGCTATTGCCGAGCGTTTCCTTTGTGCCCGTTTCGGTGAGTGGATGAGCCATAAGATCTATACTTTCATCTCTGATGGTGGTATTCAAGAGGAGATTTCACAGGGCGCAGGTCGTATTGCAGGAACCTTGGGTCTTAGCAATTTGATCATGTTCTATGATGCGAACAATGTACAGTTGTCCACTCGTGTCGATGAGGTTTCCAATGAGGACATCGAGATGAAGTATAAGGCATGGAATTGGAATGTAATTTCGATTAATGGTAATGACGCATCTCAAATCATCGATGCGTTGAAGAAGGCTAACCAGGAGACGAAACGTCCGACTATCATCATCGGTAAGACTACGATGGGTAAGGGCTGTTTGAAGTCCGACGGCACGGATGCGGAGAATTTGGTCTCTACTCACGGACAGCCTTTGTCCAAGGCAGGTGTCGATGTCCCTGCTACGATTAAGAATTTGGGCGGTAATCCTGACGACCCATTCCAAGTATTTGACGAAGTGAAGGCTCTCTATGCGCAGCGTAAGGCAGAGTTGGAGAAAATCGTAGCGGAAAAGAAGGCCGCACAGGCTGAGTGGGCTAAAAAGAATCCTGATTTGGCTAAAAAGTTGGAGCAATTCTTTAGCGGAAAGGTTCCTAACATTGATTATTCAAAGATAGAGCAAAAGGTGGATCAAGCTACCCGTGTCGGTTCTGCAGCTGTCTTGAAAGTGCTTTCCAAGGAGGTGGAGAATATGATTGTCGCTTCTGCCGACTTGTCCAATTCTGATAGGACGGACGGATTCTTGGCCAATACCCATCCGATTGCGAATGGCGACTTTACGGGTGCCTTCCTTCACGCCGGCGTTTCTGAGTTGACCATGGCTTGTATCATGAACGGTATTGCGCTTCATGGTGGTGTCTATGCGGCTTGCGGTACCTTCTTTGTCTTCTCTGATTATATGAAGCCAGCCTACCGTATGTCGGCATTGATGCGTCTCCCAGTTAAATATATATGGACTCATGATGCCTTCCGTGTCGGAGAGGACGGCCCTACCCATCAACCAATTGAGCAGGAGGCTCAAGTTCGTTTGTTGGAGCAGGTTAAGAACCATAAGGGAAAGAATAGCATGTTGGTGCTTCGTCCTGCGGATGTCGATGAGACTACCGTGGCTTGGAAGATGGCAATGGAGAATGTAGATACGCCGACGGCCTTGATTTTCTCTCGTCAGAATGTCAAGAGTTTGCCTGCAGCTTCTGGCAATCGTTACCAAGAGGCATTGCAAGCTCAGAAGGGTGCCTATATCATCAAACAAGCGAAAGGTACTCCAGACGTGGTTTTGGTAGCTAGCGGTTCGGAGGTTTCAACTTTGTTCGAAGGTGCCGCTCTCTTGGAGGAGCGTAAGAAGATTAATGTGCAAATCGTCTCAGCTCCGTCGGAGGGATTGTTCCGTCTGCAGCCAAAGGCTTACCAACAAGAGGTTTTGCCAGAAAGTACGCCTAAGTATGCGTTGACGGCTGGAATGCCTTTGACCATGGTGGGGTTGGTTGCTGGCAATGGATACATCCACGGACTTGACCATTTCGGCAACTCAGCTCCTTATACAGTCCTTGACGAAAAATTCGGTTACAATGCAGAAACCGTCTATAGCGAGGTGTGTGAGCTGTTGAAAATCTAATAGTGGTATTAATGTGAAACAGAGGAGGCCCATGACTGTTCTTTTTAGTTGTGGGCTTTCTTTTTTATTTCGGGTCAGATTATGATAGACCAAACGGTTTTTAAGGATAAAAAGGTGGCTTACCATACTTTAGGGTGTAAGTTGAATTTTGCGGAGACCTCTACTATTGGTCGTGTCTTACAAGAAAACGGATTCAGGTCGGTCAAGCCTGGTGAGGTGGCCGATGTCTGTCTGATAAACACTTGTTCTGTGACGGAAGCTGCCGATCGAAAGGATAGACAGGCTATTAAGCAGATGATCGCCAAACATCCAGGAGCCTACGTCATCGTAATTGGTTGCTATGCCCAGTTGAAACCTGAGGCTGTGGCTTCGATAGAAGGTGTCGATCTGGTGTTGGGAATGCAGCAGAAGTTCGACATCATCCAACATTTGGCCTCATTGGAGAAAGAGAAGGAGACGAGAGTCTTCCATACGCAACGGAAGGATATCAACGTCTTTTTCCCTTCGTGCACGCAGGGAGACCGTACCCGCTTCTTTTTAAAGGTTCAGGACGGTTGCGACAATTTCTGTTCCTATTGTACGGTGCCGATTGCCCGTGGACGGAGTCGAAACGGATCCATAGAGGAGACCGTCAAGCAGGCTCGGCAGGCTGCGGCGATGGGGGCGAAGGAGATTGTCATTTCTGGTGTGAATATCGGTGATTTCGGTAAAAGTACGGGCGAGACTTTCTTCGAACTTGTCCAGGCTTTGGATCAAGTGGAGGGCATAGAGCGTTATCGTATCTCCTCTATCGAACCGGATTTGTTGACGGATGAGATTATCGAGTTCACGGCGAAATCGAAGAAGTTTGTTCCCCATTTCCATATTCCGTTGCAGTCGGGCTCTGACGAGGTGCTTGCCTTGATGAAGCGTCACTATAAGCGTCAGTTGTTCGCTGACAAGGTGGCTGCTATCAAGCGGTTGATGCCGGATGCCTTTATCGGGGTTGATGTCATTGTCGGAACGAATGGTGAGACGGATGCCTTTTTCCAAGATGCACTTGCCTTTATGGAGTCGTTGGATGTGGCGCAGTTCCATGTCTTCTCCTATTCGGAGCGTCCGAACACGCAGGCTTTGAAGATCGAGGGTAGGGTTCCTGCCCGTATCAAAAAGGAGAGAAGCGACATCTTACATGCTTTATCCGAAAAGAAACGTTTGGCTTTCTACGCGTCACAGCAGGGAAGGGTGGTTCCCGTTCTATGGGAAGACAAACGCACCGGAGGCAGAATGCACGGCTTTACGGAAAATTATGTCCGTGTAGAGACTGATTATGATAAGAGTAGGGTAAATACGATAACGGAGGTTCGTTTGGGCGCCTTTACGGAGGATAAGCAGGCGTTGCTTGCGGAGTAGTATTTGGCCGTCAAGAAAAAGAGGGTGTATCATTTTGATGCACCCTCCTAAAAATGAAAGTAGTTGTTATTTTTTGTTTGTAGTTGTAGCCTTGTGTTGACAACCCTTGTTTTGGACTCTTTTGAGTAGTTCGTGTTTGAAGTCCCTTTCTGCCATTTGCATTTTGTAAATCTTGCTTTCTGGTATAACTTCC
>JAGCWQ010000096.1 GCA_017961765.1 Paludibacteraceae bacterium
AATACATGTATGGACTGAAGAAGGAGTTGAAGCATAGGAAGAAACCTTCATGTGAACTAAAGGAGATACAATTAAGTACAAACATAACGGAACATGACCTCGACATTAAAGCCTGTCATGCGAGGAAGTTCATCAACGGCGGCGACAAGGTGAAGGTCGTGCTTACGATGAGAGGCAGGGAGATGTCGAGACGCGAACAGTCAAAAAAGTCACTGTATGAGTTTATGTACAAGCTATCTGACGTGGCCGTACCGGAATCAATGCCAAACGACGAGGGCAATAAGAGTGTCGTCATATTAAGAAGAAAAAAGGGTAAGGATGCAAAGAACTGTGAATAAGAATCGGAAAATGGTCGTCGACCTTAAGACGGAATGCCGTGATTACTGGGATCGCGAAGGACTTATAACACCGTATTTCGACGACATCAACGCGTTTTCCCTTCTGTCAGAGGAAGAGGAGGTTAGGTTGCTCGACACCGTTAGAAACGGTTCAAATGACGAATCACGGGCAGCTAGGAACAAACTAGTCGAAAGTAACCTTCGTTTCGTGGTCAGCGTCGCCAGACGCTGGCAGAATAGCAATAACATCATGGATCTCATAAACGAGGGTAACATCGGACTGATGTACGCGATAGACAACTACAGGAGTGAGAAGTCGAAGGGAAGGTTCATATGGTATGCCGCATGGTGGATACGTAAGTACATATGCGACTACGTGGTGTATAAGGACAGATCAGTGACGCCTCCCAACGCTAACAAGGTGTTCACCTACCTGCCAAGGGTCAAGAATGATTTCTTCGCCAAGAACGAGAGATACCCAACCCTTGACGAAATGAAGGACATATTGCGCGAAAAGTATGGCGTCATGGTCAAGAACAAGGAGGACTTCATGCCGTTGCTGATGACAAGCCTTGACGAGGGGTTCAATGACGGGGAGGACTCCACGCCCAACCTCGATTACGAGGCGGCCACGTCAAGATGTGACATAGAAGATGAACATGACATGGAGGAACAGTCCGAACTTGTTAGGCGGTTGTTGAGTACTCTCACCGAGAAGGAGCGGAAGGTGGTAATGGACTATTTTGGCATTGGGACTGACTTCCCGAAGAAAATTAAGGGCATAAGCGAGGAAATGGACTTGACGAAGGAGAGGGTTAGGCAGATAGTATGCACGTCAATCGACAAAATAAGACGATGCGGCAAGGAAATATTCAACGATGAACGTTAAAACAATATAATATGGCGAAAATTTCATTGACACTAACGGAGGAACACATTAAGCTAATACGCTGCCTTCGTTTCGAAAAAAAGACCGACAACATCTACGGAATTGACAACTACTCCCTTTGGGGCGGTACATTCATCTATGAACAGATGGCATACATACTTGGTTATGGCGACAAAGTCATCAAGGGCACCGAGGAGGACGTGGACGGCCCAAAATACCCGGCCGATTTGATAGAGAAGTTCAACGAACTTGACTCATTCATTGTGGAGAACATCGTCAATATAGAGGACTTGCTCCATCAACGTTGTAATATGGGAGGCATCTTGCCCGGCGTAAAGTATGTCGCCTATGACCATGAGGGAATATGGTATACGGAGGACGAGTGGAAGAACATGAGGAGGAGATGACTCCGTCTGCGTCTGACGATTTGCCACAGGAAAAAAACGGGCAGCCATTCACTTGACTGCCCGTTTTTGCGTAAATGTGCCGTTAGTGCTTCCTCAATAGTTGGTAAAGTTTTGTGACGTCTTCGTCACTGAACTGCCTGACATTTCCGTCGGCGTCAGGTGTACCAGTCACCATTTTCGAGAACAATGACCTGTAGGTGTCCCTCTCTGATTGATCTTTTGGATTCCAAATCGCGTAGGCAAGCTGCGCATGGTTGTACTTGTTGTCCTTGAGCATTTTCATCACGTTAGTGCGCATGTCAGCCGAGTCATCGGCTTCTGCAAGCATGCGTCTATTCAGCCTCCCCATCACAAGTCTGACTGCCTTGTCCTCGACCATTTGCCTCTTGATATGCCTCGATATGTTCTCCATGATAGTCTCGTGTACTATCCGGTCAATTGTTTGCCTCGTCTCCTTTCGTGCCATGTATATTCAAGCTTTTTAAGATAAATAGGGGATGACGCTTATATAGTTCCCTTTTTACAAAAAAAAGTTAAATTATTTGCTTTTTCGGTCTGAAATACGTACTTTTGCGGACATGACTATGGAAGATGTTAAAGTATCATTGATTGAGTCCGACTTCGATAAGAAGAGTTGTGATTCGCTTGACTTGAGAATGTACGTATTGTGCCTCAAGCAGTTGTCCCCGATTGACAAGGGCATACAGTCATGTCATGCCGTTGTTGACTACGTAAGGACGTATGGGTTGGAGCATGGCATTGTGAACGTGTGGGCTGACATAGACAAGACGTTGATATTGCTCGATGGCGGGACGACATCACAGATGTCAGATGCAATGGGGTTGTTGGAGCGGTTAAACGTCGATTTCGCGGCATTCAAGGAACAAGATCTTGGTGACTTGGTGACTGCGATAGCTTTCTTGGTCGACGAGAGGGTCTATGATATTGAGAAGTATCCAAATTTTTATGGTCTGTTCGAGACCGACGTGGTAAGCCGTGTAGAGGAGTATAACAAATGGCTTGAAACGATAGGTGGCGTCACTAACCTCAAGATGAGGGAATTAATTTGTAGCAAGAGATTAGCGAGATGAACAGCATGATAAAGTACTTCGGCGGCAAGAACGGCATGTTCAACGAGATACTGTCAAGGTTTCCGGAGAAAGGTAGCTATGACACTTATTTGGAACCGTTTGGTGGTTCGTTCGCCATTGGTTTCCATACACCGGAAGACTTGATAGCGCCGATAGAGATATATAACGACCTTGAGGACAACGTATGGTCATTGTTCAATGTACTCTCCGACGAAGATAAGTTCAAGCGTTTCAAGGAGAGATGTGACTTGGTCCCCTATGGCGAGAAGTTCAGGGCAGAATTCAAGGAACTGCTTAAGTGTGAGGATATCAGCCTTGAGGACAGAGCGTTCTATTTCTTCTACGTCAACCGTTCGTCGCATAACGGTATGGGCGGTTTCTCGATGAATCACACTGTCATACGCCGGAACATGGCGAAGTCGGTTAGTGATTTCCTGTCGACAGTAGACAGGCTTGCCGACATACACCAACGGCTTAGTCGCGTAGTAGTCTTGCATAGGGACGGCATCAATCTCATGGCTGAATTCAATAAGGCGACGGCGTTCATGTATTGTGATCCACCATACGACCAGACAACAAGGACAAGGGCAAGATATAAGGTCGATATGGATATGGATAAGCAGAACGAGTTCATCGACGCATGTCTTGATAGCAAAGCCAAGTTGCTCATAAGCGGCTACGACAGCGACGTTTATGATAGGTTGACAAGGGGAGGCTTCGAGAAGATACAGTTCGAGGTGAAGACGACAAGCGGGGCTCACGAGAAGAAAACAAAGGTGGAGACCCTATGGAAAAACTATTGAATTGTTAAACGATGGGGAAAAATAAGTATGATTACATTTACAACAGTGGTGCCGACGCCAACATCAAAGATGAGATGTATACCTACATTAAATATACAAACTATGGTGAAAGCGACCCGTTGTTCTCCATCGAGGCATCCAAGCTACATGATGCCTTGATGTATAAGTTAGGGCTTAAACATGCTGAAGAGGATGACAGGAAGGTTTTCTCATATGTCTTGTTTTATATAAGGAACTTGAAGAGGCGCGCCAATATCGTGACAATAAACGGAGATTGGAACTGTTTGCTCATCACCATCGACGATGGGGGTGGTGAGGAACATTATGCCGAGATTGATTTTGACGACATCAAGTATGGTGAAGGGCTTAACCATGACGTAACCCGTTACGCGATAGCATACAAGTCAACCGATGGCGTCAAGAGGTTGAAGACGGATTACAGATCCGGGAGTCATAACGGAAGCAGCGGATACTATACAACACAAGCCGTCATGGACGATGATACACGTAAGAAGATATACGCAATGGGTCTCGTCCCTGCGTTGATGGAAGTCGGTTCATACCACGAGAATTGGATATACTCTGTCGGAATAATCCCTGAATACGTGAACGAAGTCAAACGGAATTGCGATTACATATTTTTTGACTGCAAGTTTCAATGATGTGAACGGAAATGGACAAGGAAAAGGAATGCACGGCACGTTAGGAACAGTTACGCATACTTGACGGTATTCCACATCTAACTATAGACGATGAGGTCTCAAAACTATATCAATATGTCCATTAATCATGTTTTTTAGTTTTTTTAACACAAAAAATTTGGTAAGTTCGATTTTTATTCTTACCTTTGCAGAGGTTTAAAACAATAAATAATTTTTCAACTTTAATTCATCATTTATGAAGAAATTGATTTTTCTGTACGCAACCATTATGGTTGCAATGGGCAGTTTCGCCCAGACCGCCGTCTCAACGGCGAAGTTCTTAGACAACACGTATGTAACTGTTGGAGGAGGCGTCAGCACACCATTGAACCTCACTGAAATCTTCCCGTTGAATCCATCAGCCACAGTCGCTGTTGGTAAGCAATTCTCTCCAGTATGGGGCGCCGAAGTAGAGGGGACTGCGTGGTTCGGTAGCCACATCACAGGTCAAAACAGGTTCGGTGAGAACATTAATGGTAACTACAACGCCGTAAGGGGTTCCTATCTGGGACTCAATGGTACAGTCAACGCGACGAATCTATTTAAGGG
>JAGCWQ010000097.1 GCA_017961765.1 Paludibacteraceae bacterium
GTTCGGATAACTCTTCCACACCAGCTTCAACAATAGTCTTATAAAGGTTATCAAGACTCCTCCCCTCAGGGTCAAGCGGTTTGTACATCATTGACTTCATCAGTTCCACGGATTCGTCGGTCATTATCGGATGTGAGAGGTCTATTATCTTCTCATTAATCTCGTAGACCCTTTTCCCTTGTGGCCCGTCCGTTACGCAATTGACAATGTTATCAGCCCACTTCAAGGGTTTCTTCTTCTCCGCAACCCGCCTTTCATTCAAGTCCCTAGCACATTGCATAATCTCTGACAGTTCAACTTTCCTGCTCTTGATTTGTGGAAAATTCTTAATGAGTGTAGACTCACCAACCCCCTTTATACCTTTTATGCTATCAGAGGAATCACCACAGATTATCTTCTTCAATAAGACGTTCTCATGCGAGTACCCCATTAGAAGAGTATGATTGTATCTAGTGACAAACTGCTTTAACGACTGTACATAGACTATTACATCATCTGCTATCAGTTGGGTCAAGTCCCTGTCATTAGACATTATGACTATGCGCTCATTAGGCTTCTTGTGCATGACATAATAACCTATCAAGTCGTCAGCCTCCACCTTGTCACAGACACACTGCCTAATGAAAAGTTCCTCAAGGCATTCCATTATCACCCTTCTCTGCTGGTAAAAAATGTCCTTGTGCCTTTTCCGTTCATCGCTTGGCTCCTTCCTATGCCTTTTGAAGATATGATCCTGCATTGCCTTGAGCCTCCTGTTATATTCCTTCATATAATCGGAAAGTCCCTCCTCAACGACATAGTTCTTATCCCTGTTTGACTTGTATGACTCATTCATTAGGTAACGGTAATATCCGGAATTATCACCATCCCAAAATACATACACATACCTGAAGTTACCCTTTTGCAGCATTAACTTAAGTTGCAAAAAGAACTGGAATATTCCGCCGACTTCACGTCCGTCGCTAGATACACGCCTATCGCCAAGCGACGACAATTCCAAAATATTTGACCCGTCAACCAACAAAGTCGTTATTCTTTCCTCACCGAAAGACGGGTTCATGTCCTTAATTCTTTTCGGTACCGGTTGTCCCATCAACGTCCTTCGCCACTGTATCCGACAAGAAGCAAAATATCCTACCGCTATTGTTCACATAAACATCCCTGTTGGGGTCAATGTCATACCTGACCGAATCCCTAACGTAGCTTTCCTTGTCATCGAACATAATGACAACATCACTATAATCATCCGTAAGCGATGACGGTTCGACAAGCATATCAAACACCACTTTGGGTATTGACGTATACTTTGCCGGTTCAAAATCGAATTTCGCTTCCTTCCTCAGTATTACTTCCATAAGCTAACGTTTTATCATAAAGTTTCTTCTTCGCTCTCCGTGAAAGTCACGTCCGACTCCGTCACGGACGTACCCAACTTAAGTTGTTTCACGATATCCGGTAATATCTTCTTCTTATAGGCTTCCAACTCGTCCTCAGCTATAATTCCGCTGTTCACGCAATACAGCAACCCTTCACGTGTCACGTTAAATGGCGACGGTAGATGGTTCTTCTTAATCGCCACCGGCGCAACGCTTCCATATTCGTATTTCTCACCCTTTACTTGTGCCTCAAGCTTCTTGACACCATTGGTTATCACCTTACCACACGATATCAACAATCTAAGAGCGTATTCAAAAGAGTTTCCACCCTTTAGCTTAACTGAAGGCTTACCCATTGTCGCCATTGACGAATCCCATATCTTATTGACAATAAAGAAAGTGTTCGTATATGGTGAGTTCTGACTTCTTGAAGATGGTATCCTGGTATTGACTATCGTGTTAAACGCTGTTGAAATGGCGTTAGCGTCGAACATGTTATTACCTGACTTGCTCGTATATGACCTCCAAGATGATATCGAACCGACGGAATCCCATATGAAGAGTAGTTCGAGGGGCAATTCCCCATTCTCCTGTTTATCGAGCAGGTCATTTATGATATATGCAATATCCTCGATGACCGCCACCCTCCTTTTCGTGGGCTTCTTCGTCATCGTCGAATAATCAATGTCCCCACAATACTCACACATGCTCTCGTTAGTGAAAAGAATGAAGTGTCCCTTGTAGTCCTCGACAATCTCTTCCCCCGTTTCCTCGTCAACACCCATGATTGGGGTAGCCTTCATACCGCACTTTATCGCATACGCGAAGTCAAAATTACCCTCTGTCTCAAAAATGACCGGCAATACGTTCTGCCTCTGTGCCGACGCAATGAGGCAATTCTTGATTGTGCTTTTGCCTGTCGAATTCCATCCGTAACAACCGCTGAACCATCCCTTTGGGATACCCGGCAGTGACAGAGCGTCCTGGTAGCCTTTCGGCATGATAAACCATTCCATTGGTTTCTCAGCAACAGTTTTCATCTTAAGCTCGTTTGCCTTGAAATCGTCAAGGCTAAACTTCGTTTTCGCGCCCTTAAGTCCAGCGCCTTTTTTAACTGGTTGTGCCATTAAAAGTCAATTTACATCAAGTTCAACATATTCATTCCTATCACAGTTGCCGTTTGCCTTCGCCGCCATTTCCTTATAGCATTTACGGCAAACAGACATGTACATATCGTTTCCGCCTATTACAATTCTGTCGCCGTCAACGACAACGTTACCATCACTGTCTATTCTGGCGTTCACGACGGCCTTTCTACCACATTTGCACGACACCTTAAGCTCATTTATATCATCAGCTATTTCCATAAGTGTCTTCGACCCATCGAACATTCTACAAAGGAAGTCAGTCCTCAAGCCGTAACATATGACATTAATATCAAGGTAATCGACGACATCGGAAAGTTCATATACCTGTTTTGAGGTCAAGAACTGGCTTTCGTCAACCAATACCCATTTGGGCTTGTCTAAACCGGCGAATGAGACCTTGTCGATGTAGTTCTTCATGAACTCAAAAACGTCGATGTCCGTATCAATCGAGACACACTCCCTTGACATACCGGCTCTTGAACTAATGACACCGTCACCATCCCTGTTATCTATCGATGGCTTGATACACAGGAAAGGTATGCCCCTCTCCTCGAACGAGTACGCGTTCATGAGAAGCTGGGCACTTTTGCTTGATGACATAGGTCCGTATATAAAGTATAATTTCGCCATACTAAACGTATCTATTAGAACGGCAAATTATCATCGGTATCATCAGAGACCGTAGGCAACTTTTTCAGTTCGGCACGGGCAACCTCTATTATCTTGGACTTATCAACAACGTCCTCAGAGAATGCCTTTTTCTCGACATACTTCTGTTGTTCCTTGTCGAAAACTGGCACTTTCCCTTCCGCTATCATATCAAGGTATTCATACGGCTTGAGGCTATACAAGTCACTCCATGTCTTCTCATCATAAACCCACTTTCTGATAAGTTCAGTGTCATTTGACAACGGAGAATCATAACCGGCAGCGTCAACCTTTATTGTCGTCTTACCTGTGGACTCGACATATTCGAGCGTTATGACAAAGTCGCGTCCTTTGAGCAAGTCAAAGACATTGTATGGGATAATCTTCCTCTTGTCTTCTGGCAACGAATCATATGTGGACTTGTCAACATTCGTGTATATACCCTCAACTTCATCGACTATCTTGTAATACGCATTGCCACTCTCCACCGATTCTTCCATCCTGTTGTCGTATATCGACATCAACTGGTCGTAAATACCGGTGCTATCGTTATGTGCGTTAAAACGCCAGAACTTAACACCTTCATCCTCCTTGCCACGTTCAATGACGCGGACAATGAACGTCTCTTTCGACTTAAACTGCATGGCTTGCTTGAATAGAGCTTTCCTCTCGTCCTTATGCGTATTGTCGTTAGGCAACGAATTAGACTGCGCGATAAGTTCCTCCGATTTCTTGCATAATGGGCAACCCCTTGAATCATGACTGTCAAGCCTAGGTTCGTTAAGACATATATACGACTTATAGCCGCTCTTCGATATATCCTGCGACACCTTCATTGAATGCGTGTGCAAGACCAAGAACGGCGTGAGTTCAGTCCCACTCACCGGCAATATACGTATTTTAACCTTACGTTGCTTTTCGCCGGGATTAAGCCTCAATGTCAAGTAATTCCTCTCGTCAAATTCTATCCTATGACGGGTAGGTCTCTCCTTTGACTCTACCAACTTTTTCCTCTGTTCCTCGATGATTCTTGCATCGATGTTAACATCATTGTTTGACATTTATAAAAAATATTATTCCGATATTGCAAATGTACTATTTATCTTCCATAAAAGCAAATTCCTGTTACAAAAAAATCACACATCGTATATAAAACAGACGTGTTGTTTTCGTATTGGTCTAGAAATCAATGAAATCCTTCAATTTACTCGGCATGTCAAGCGTCTTACCGATTGAGGCGTCATTGACATCTATGTCCCCACGCCTTATTTCGTATTGCTTATCCTCGTCAGACGTCGAAACATCATTGTCCATGATGACGTTATAGTATGGGTTCTCCGCCGACTTTTTCTCCCAATAGTCTCTTGGGAGTTCCGTATATGGGTATGACGCTTGCGAACGAATGTTCATCTTCTCCTCCTCCGTAGGATTCCTTTTCTCGAACTCGGCCTTCAAGTCCTCTATTTTCGCGTCGTTGTTCTCTATAGCTTTGGTAAACATGTTCACAACGTTCATAAGAGTAGTCAACTTATCGTTTACACCGTCTATCTTTGCGTCAGAAGCCTCTTGCGCCTGTGTCAGGTCGTCGACATCTATGACTTCGTCGTCCTCACCCATGCCACCTTCATCCTCGACATCAAAACCAATGTCGTCGGGCATTTCCTGTCCACCTCCCTGAAGAGTTGGTTGGTCTCCAACCCCTGCGCCGGCGTCATCCATGCCATTCTGGAGTGGTGGTTGACCTTGCTGTGCGCCTTGGGGTGGTGCTTGCATCTGTTCTCCTTGTCCCTGTTCTTGCCCCTGATTTGGCGCAGAACCCATTTGGGATGGTTGACCACCTTGTCTTTCCGGTGTGTTCATAGACATATTCTCTTGGTCATCATCACCTTCCTCCGATAGAACTGGCTCTGTCATGAACGTGTACTCGCAGATTTGCTGGAAACGTTTGCTTGCCTCCTCAAGATGGTACTTCTTAATAAACTCCTGATCCATCGCCAAATTAATCATTAAGCATGATCTTGTTATCCTCAGTAATGAGCAACGTCGAGTTGTCAGTCCTTTCAAGAA
>JAGCWQ010000098.1 GCA_017961765.1 Paludibacteraceae bacterium
AAAATGACCACATCCTCCAAAACGGAAAGGCCAGCACACCTCCAAGACAGAAAGGCGGACACACTTCCCGTGTCGAAGACACGACACTTGAATAGCCCCACCTTTTAGATGAGAACAAAAAATGACCACATCCTCCAAAACGGAAAGGCCAGCACACCTCCAAGACGGAAAGGCGGACACACTTCCCGTGTCGAAGACACGACACTTGAATAGCCCCACCTTTTAAGGTGGGGAAATAGAAATCTTATCTCCTAACAGTTTGCAAAAGTTGGCAAAGCGATTCCGCCGCCGCACCTTCACAACAAAGAGGCTGCGAGAGTGGGAAGTAATCAAATGGCTTATACTGAGCCATCTGGACGTAATAGATGTCGCCTCTTTCTGTTCCATAAACTACCATACGAAAAGCAGAATCATGGTCACAATAGGAATTAGCCAAATCCCCGAAACATCCTTCCTCACAAATTCTCTGCATCTTATTGGCATCTTCTCCATTGAAAAAGAGGGAAATACGGCTAATCTCCTCATTGGTTGGTGAATAAATATATTGTTTCTCCCTGCTGAAAAATCGAATCACACCCACTATAAGGAGAACCACCGATAGGAAATAGGCCACCAACTGCCAAGTGGACGAACTACTCAATGGTTCGTAGAAGGCAGCCAGCAAGGCAAGTGATACGCCCACAACGACAAACAGCAAAGGAAGCGTAGGGAATGGATGACTCTCAACCACCTTTCCTTCTGATATTTCCATCAAACAATCATCTATATTTTTATATGTTTCCATTATTCTTCTATTTTATAAATTCGTAAATAAATTGTAAAAATGATTTGTCACCCCATGTTGAGACATGGGACTAACAATCGTGTCATCTCTATTTCTCCGAGACGACTACGTAATAATTTGTCCACAACTAATCAACGCCCTATCGAGGCGGCATCATCGAAAGTTGTGCAAATCACTTGTTTTTCAACGACATAAACCAAGACAGAGAGGAATCTGCCTTGTCAGGTAGTCAATCCAGCAACCGACACAGTTGGTAGAGATAGTAACCTGCCGCATACCGACAAGCGGAAATCCGTATCTCAAGCAAAGAAAGGAGATGGGTACGCAAACAATGCTCCGCCGAGTGGAACTCTCTTATCAAAAAGAAGATCCTCAAAGCGGAAGGTCGAGACTCGGATGGATGGGTTGTCACCGGTCCCCTGGAAGAGTCGAAACTGGAAGCCAACGACTCTGTGGCAGACAAAAAATGGGTCGAAATATTGCTGTTATCGTCATCCAATTCGGAGGAAAGAGCCGAATCGGAGATTTGAACGTTCTCAATGAGAGCATGGGAGACCTTCTCGGCTTGCATAAACAAACCGAAGAACGCAAAGAAGGTTAAGAGAAGCAAGTCCCTCATCCACCCCCTTCGCAAAAGTCTATCTCTATTGAAACTTAACATTCGACCGTATCCCCCTATATTATTAAGGTATTCTCTAAAAATCGAACAACGTGCCCTGCGTACCGAAATGGGTCTTTCCTAAATGGCGGTAGGCCAAATCGGTCACCTCCCGTCCACGCGGTGTACGCTTCAAGAAACCCTCCTTGATAAGGAATGGCTCATACACCTCCTCAATCGTTCCCGCATCCTCGCCCAAGGCAGTCGCAATCGTCGTCAGTCCAACAGGTCCACCATTGAACTTATCTATCATCATGTTCAACAACTTATTGTCTATCTCATCCAATCCGTAACGGTCGATGTTGAGGGCATCTAACGCATAGAGGGCAATCTCAAGATCAATCTTGCCCGTACCCTTTACCTGAGCAAAGTCACGCACACGACGAAGCAACGCATTGGCGATACGAGGCGTTCCTCGACTTCGGCCTGCCACCTCACGAGCAGCCTTCCGCTCGCAAGGCATATTCAGCAACGAAGCGGAACGGAGGACAATATCCGTCAAGACCTCCACGTCATAATACTCCAAATGGCAGTTGATACCAAAACGCGCCCGCAACGGACTTGTCAGCAAGCCGCTACGAGTAGTGGCACCCACCAAGGTAAACGGGTTCAAATCTATTTGGATGGAACGGGCATTCGGTCCCTTATCCAACATAATATCAATCCGATAGTCCTCCATCGCTGAATAGAGATACTCCTCCACGACAGGACTCAGACGATGGATCTCATCAATGAAAAGGACATCGTTCGGTTCCAAGTTCGTCAGCAAACCAGCCAAATCTCCAGGCTTATCCAAGACCGGGCCGGAAGTCAACTTGAACCCCACGCCCAACTCATTTGCGATAATATTGGAGAGCGTCGTCTTTCCCAAACCCGGAGGGCCATGGAACAAGATATGGTCGAGCGGTTCGCCTCGCATTTTTGCCGCAGCCACGAAGACACGGAGATTCTCGATGATCTTCGCCTGTCCGGAGAAATCATCGAAAGTCAAAGGCCTCAACGCATTCTCAAAATCCTTCTCCTTGTCGTTTCCGGCTGCCGTACGTATGTCAAAATCCTCTGCCATGCGTCAATTAATTAGTCTTTCTTAAAAAGGCGTCGCAACTCCAACTGAATACTAGAGACGATATCTGGCTTGGTGATATTCGCAAAACGCTCCTTCACATAGTTCCATCTCCATCTGTAACGGATGAAGAAATAGAAGGATACCGGCAAAGAACAGAAAAACGCCAATAGGAATGGCCAATACGGGTATATAAACGCGGCTATCAGCGTATAGAGCAAATAAATAACTGGGAATCCCAATGTGGCCAAACCGAAAACAAAGGAGTACTCAAAGCCCGTACCACGACTTCTCTTGGTCAGATGTTTCGTCAGAGCGAAAGGTCCACCATTAAAGATCAAAGAATAGATCAAGAACGGTGAGAAGACCGCCATATAAATGATATTCAATAAAAGCGAACAGTCAAAAGAGCACCCATCTTCACGGACTTTCGCAGAGAAAGCGACATCCTTGTGCGAAGCGTTCCACTTTTGGCACAAAGCATCCAACTGAGCCAAATCAGATTCGTTCTCCTCCTCTATTTTCGACAAACGGGAGACGATTTCCTTACGGACAGCCAAACGGTTGGTCTCGTTGTCGTCCAATCCCATTTCATCCAACACCTCCTTATTAAAAAGGTAGGAAGAGGCATAGAACGTATCATAATACTTTTCGGATTGGACATCCATCATCAATTCCGACATACGGCTGTGCAACTCATCACGCAGGCGGTTTTGGGTCACAGGCGCATTCTCCTGATAATCTTTCCAATAATCCTCGATGCTGATTGGCTTACCATAGTTGACAATGAGGTGATGCCCCGTATGGTCGTAGTTTCCGTAATCAATTCCGACAGGGACTATCTTCACGAAATCATTTTCAGGGAGTTGCTCTTGCGTAGAGAAGGCAATACGGAACATTCCCTTCACCAAAGGACGCAAACGGCGGTGCGGATCTTGACCTCCCTCCGCCATCAAGCAAAGATACTCCTTATGCAACAACGTATCGACCGACTGGTCAAAAGAATCGTTGTTCTTCTTCAAGTTTTGAATTCCGTCACGGATACGGTAGGCCGGCATGATACGCAAGGCACGCAAAGCCTTTGCCGTCGTCGGTTTCTTGAACAAGTCGGCACGTGCCAAGAAAATCACCTTGGATGGGGTCGTTGCCAAGATCGCCATCGCATCAATCAACGCATTTTGATGATTGGGGGCAAAAATCACCGACTCACCCTTCGGGATATTGTTCTCTCCGTTCACCTCCACAACGCTGAAGCTGCGCTTGAAGATGTCGGTGGCATAAACCTTTAATGCACTATAAAAAAATGATGGTGAATATATTTTTTCCATTATCACTAAATTAATCAAACCATATATGACGTAGTATTCGTGTTTTCATCGAACTGGTCTGGATACAAGACGATAAAACTATTGGAAGCGAAATACTTAGAGAGTTGCAACGGCAACTTGTCCATTGCAGGATTGTAAGAGATGGCCGTCTTTCGGGAAGAGACCACCACCAGCAAGTCGTTGTCGCCCACCTCACGCGTGAGCATCAAGAAGTCGTCCCAATTGTCCAACACCTCGAACTTGGTCGCCACACCAAACTTGTTTCTGCGGGCCAATATCTTAATCTGCTCCAACGTATCCGGATGGGCAAAGAAAGAGACGGTCGCCCCAATCTGCTTACTGATATTCTTCACACGGTCATACCATTTCACAAAACCGTTTTCATATTCAGCCTTTGCAGGCACAGCCACCACCAGCCTTTTAATCGTACTAAGAGGTTGCACCGATTTCGAAATCAAAATCATCTGGTTGGTCGCCTTCAAGAGGTTCTCCGTCTTGGCGCCAAAGAAAGAGTCGGCGAAATGCGTCTTATGGTGAAGACCCATAACCACTTCCGTAATCGAATTCTCTTTTATCGTGTGAATAATTCCACTAGTCACATTCGCATCATAACGGGAGATCATACGAACCGTATTATCCGTAGCAGAGGCTATTCGAGCTGCTCGTTCCAGCAGTTTCTTGCCTCGTGCCAGACTGCCCGTTCCATCTTTCGTGTCATTGGAGACATTCACCGCATAGAGAGGCTCCTTGCTCTTGTTGACCTTCAGCAGAACTGCCAAATCCATCAAACTGTTGAGTGTATCCGGATTATAGAGCGGGATCAAGATTCTATCCACCAACTTCTCCTCCGTCATCTCATTGTCGATATGGTCAGCCTGAACAGCCAACTGTCGAGCCGCATGTTCCGTAGCCAACGAGGAGATAATGCAAGTGACAAGAATCATCACGACCGTACCATTCAAGACGGCATCGCCGAATAGGGTTATCGGCAAGCCTTCCGCCGTATGGCCCACCACGATCTCATGGCCAATCATCACAGCCGCCAAAGTCGCCGCCGCCTGCGAATTACTCAATCCAAATATCATCAGGCCCTCCGCCTTCGTCATCGTGAACCTGCGTTGCGTCACCACCGCCGCCAAATATTTGGAGAGGGTTGCCACTGCACTCATCACAAAAGCCGTTATCAGAGTATCGAAACCGCTGAAGACCACCTTCAGATCAATCAACATACCCACCCCGATCAAGAAGAAAGGGATGAAGATGGCATTACCCACGAAATCCAAACGATTCATCAACGGGGAGATTCGAGGGATAAAACGGTTGAGAGCCAGTCCCACCATGAAAGCGCCGATGATAGGTTCGAGTCCAGCCAACTCCGCCAAGAATCCGCCCAAGAAGACCATGGCCAAAACAAAGATATACTGCAGGATGCTATCCTCCGTATATTTAAAGAAGTGTTCCGCCAACTTCGGGAAAATCAACATCACTATCGCCGCGAAGATAAGGATGGAGACAACCAACTTAATCCAAAAGACCGAGTTCACCTGTCCCTTCGCCATGGAGACAATCACCGCCAACAAGAGGAGTGACAAGGTAGTGGTAATCATCGTACCTCCGATGGTTATGCTGACCGATCGATTCTTCGCCACGCCGAATCGTCCCACAATCGGATAGGATATCAACGTATGGGAAGCATACATGCTGGCCAACAAAAGGGAGGTTATATAGAGATAATAATTACCCACTATGCCATTGGTCCACTCGACGTAGGAATCACCCACCGACTTGCCCCAAAGGTAATCCAACAAAAAATAGCCAGAGACCGAACCCAAGGCCATCGGCATGAGGAAAGTTGCCAAACCGAAAAAGATTCCTAATCTCCTATTCTTCTTGAAATCGGAAAGATCCATCTCCAAGCCCGCCAAAAACATGATGTAAAGCAGACCCACCGCACCGAAAAGGCGGAAACTCTCATCCCGCGACAAAATATTCAGTCCATGCTCACCCAAGACGAGTCCAGCAAGTATGAGTCCTATGATAGGAGGAATCTTAAACCGATTGAAGAAAATCGGGATAAGAAGAATGATGAAAAGCACCAACGAGAATATCAAAATAGGGTTTGACAAAGGGAGGGACAAATCAATATGAGAAATTAGTATATCCATAAATGCCATTTATGAGAGTAAGTTCAAAACAGAGATTTCTTAGAACTCACCTTTATCTTACATATTCACGTTTATCTGCAAAAATAGGGATTATTTTTCAGAACATAAACGAAGAACTCAAAAAAGTGGAAGAATAGCCCACGCACAGAGCCAAGTAACAAGTGCGATAATATTAAAAGTGGCAGGAAAAAGCTTGTCAAAAGAATTGCAAAAATCGTCTGACAAACAAAATATTTCGATAATTTTGTCTTCGGTAAACATGGCATTGTTTTTCGTTCAAAAACGCAAATAACGCAACTGCCAAATTACCAACTACTTAAAATTTATCAAATTAATGGGGACTTCTATAAATTAAAGTTTTGATAATTAATATATTATGCGTATATTTATAGTGTAAAATCAACAAAATATGCAGAAATATCATCAAAACACCCCAAAATCGTTGTTTGAAGAACAATACACCATAAATGAACTGT
>JAGCWQ010000013.1 GCA_017961765.1 Paludibacteraceae bacterium
ACGTCGGGTCAGATGTTTGCCTACGGCTTCCTTCAGATTCCACCTCACGATGGACACCCTTGCTTTCGGCTGTAGCCTTCCCACTGTTAGGGCGGCTTGGGGACTTACACCCGTTAGAGTACGTTCGTGCTGGGCGAACAACAAAAATCGGCAGGGTCAAGACTCTGCCGATTTCTTTCAAACTATATCCTTACAATATCACTTCGTCACCCCCAACACATAGTCATAGCTATAGGTGCGCATGTAAAGTTTATCTCCATCCAAAGAGAATAATTCCGGTGTCTTTTTGACAGGAATGGTTTGTACCCTTTCTCCCGACACTCTATCCACCACATAGAGATTGTGAGGCTCGCCAGAGAAACCGTAGCCACAGACAATGCTATTGCCCATAATAATGAATTGGGAATTACAAGTAAGCGGTTTCGTCATCCAATTTGTATAACCACCCTTCATATTGATGGACATCAGATAGGCATTCATTCCCTTGGAGCCTTTAGAATAGGTTCGATGAGCCATCACAACATAAAGGGAGTCACCCACCACCGTATAGCCCGAATAGGTAGGTGAATAATTATCATTCAAACCATAGGTTTCCAAATAGTCACTAGTAAAAGAACGGAAATCGACAATATGCTTAATCTCCGTAAAATCACTATCCGTAACCACAAGGACGTTGCAGTCATAGCCTATTTGGTTTTTAAACTTATTTGCACCATAGGCCACCACATTATACCCTGAATGAATTTCGAAGTCTCCTCTATAAAGTCCGTCATACGTTTCCGGCATCGCCAAAAATCGATGAAAAGGAGTGTTCTCCCCCTCTTTCAAATCCCCCTGCCAAGAAGACTGATAAGGCATTCCCGCCTGATGTTCGGCGATCCACGAATCCGTATCCGTTATAGCATTCTCCTTGCAAGAAAGGACTTTCAACTTCACAAAACCGCTCCCTTCATTCATGCTCCTCAGCCCAGCAAAACTCTCAGGACTCTCTACAACGAGTGGTTTCATGTTTGCCATCTGCTCTGCGAGGGTTGGTTTTGCAGGTTCGGCGGGAGCCACCTCTTCTGCACTCTGTACTTGTTCGGTAGCCACCGAATCAGCTGCCGAAACTTCTTCTGCTGACTCCGTCTTTGATTGCTTCCCTTGACAAGCCGACAAGGAAAGAAGAGCCAACGCTGCGTAAAAATAATTTTTCATTTTCTCTATTTTTATTTCAATTCACCTTTTCAAAAGAGTTCAAAATTTCTTTCCATCCAAATTCTTCATCAGAGAGAATTTGACGGAAAAACCGCCTCCTGGCGTCGGATAGGCAACACACGTTCCTCCATGCACCGCCACCGCATTCTTCACGATAGCAAGTCCCAAACCTGTTCCTCCCAATTTTCTCGACCTTCCCTTATCCACTCGATAAAAGCGTTCGAATATATGGGGCAGATGGACAGCTGGGACTCCCGCTCCATTGTCCGACACCACGAACTCATAGTAGTCGCCAAACTCCGAACAAGAGAGGTTGATTGTCGTGGCTCCGGCAGCATAAGCTATCGCATTGTCCACCAAGTTACGGAATATACTATAGACGAGACTCGGAGCCGCATAAATCTGGACGGATGCCGGCATATCCATCGTAGCAAGAATTCCCTTCTCCTGCAACTGCAGAGCGACATCGGCAAGCACCGCATGAACGATTTCATTGACATTGATATGCGTAAACTCCGAATAAGTCAAGGCGACATCCTTCTCGTCTAGTTTTGACAAAGTGGACATATCCTGCAAGAGTTTCGACATCCGCACGCTTTGGGCATAACAACGTTCCAAGAAATAAGACCGTTTCTCTTCCCCGATATTCGGATTTTGGAGAATCGTCTCCAAATAACCCTGTATACTGGCTGCAGGCGTTTTCAACTCATGTGCCGCATTTTGGGTAAGCTGTCGTTTAATACGCAGTTTATCCTCCTCCGATTTGCGTTGTTTCCAATATAACGTAGTGATTATCTGTGATATATCACCCAATTCATCATTTGGCAAACGGACATCCTGATTCTGTTCCAATTGCTCTCCTTTCTCCGCTTTTTGAGCGAAAAGGCGGAGATACTCAATATGCTTTCCAATACGGGACGTATTTTTATAGAGCACCATTATCAAAATCAAGGTAATGACAAAAGCATAAAAAAGGTAATAGTTATCCACCTTCAATGTCTTCGCCAACTTAGAACTATAGGGAACTGCCGTCCGGACGATTAGATTAGGGAAGGCCGTAGCCACATAATACATAGACTTACCGTCAGCCGATGAGACTCTTCGCTTCTCGTAGCCCTTCCCCCTTTTCAGAGCAGTCTGCACCTCCTCCCTTTTCAAGTGATTATCCATCGAATCCACGCTCGGCAGATAACTATCCATCAACACCTTTCCATCTCGTCCTATGAGCGTTGCACGCAAACCTGCCTCACCAAAACCATCCACAAAGTTCAAGAAAGATTCACGATTGTCAGTACCAGTTTCCTCCACAAAATGGTATATCTCATAATTGTACATTTGAAGGCGGTAATTCATCGTATCCACCTTATACTCTTTCTCCCTATAATACTGATAGACAGAAAAGAAGAGGGCAAGAAGCAGGAAGACTCCCACCACACTGAAGAACAGCGTCCGTTGAAACGATTTACGTGACTTGGCTTTCATCTTAGAATATTTTCAAAATAATAGCCATAGCCGACCTTCGTCTTCACACACTTTCCATACCGCCCAATTTTTTTACGCAGGCGGGTAATATTCACATCCACGGTACGATCAGTCACGAAAGCCTCACTAGGCCAAACCTTCGCAAGCAGTTCCTCCCTCGAAAACAGATGTCCTTGATTTTGCAAGAAAACAAGCAACAACTCAAACTCCAACTTCGTCAGATCAACCGGAACATTATCTATCCTTACCGACTTAGCCTGTCTGTCCAAAATGAGATTATCCACACGTAAGAGAGTGTTTCGACCCTCCTTTTCCCCTTCCTGAGTCTGACTTAAACGATGGTTACGACGCAAGACAGCCCGCACACGAGCCTTCACCTCCCTCATGGAAAGAGGTTTGGCCATATAATCATCCGCCCCGATATTAAAACCCCGAAGCGTACACTCCTCATTATCCAATGCCGTGATGAATATAATAGGTATATCAGATGTGGAAGGATGCGATTTCAGATGCTCCGCCATTTGGAACCCCGAGACATCACCCATCATCACATCCAACAAAATCAAGCTATAATCGGTTAGAGTTAATTTCAGAGCCTCCTCTGCAGAATTGGCCGTATCTACGACATAACCATCCGTCTCCAAGTTGAACTGGAGTATCTCGCAAAGGTCTTGTTCATCATCAACCACCAGTATCCTACCTGCGTCTTCCATACAAAATGTATTATTGCTCTACAAAAATAACAAATTCCGCATAATCAACTAAGAATTGCGGTGATTTCAGTTTCAAAGATTTAGGGTTAGCTATTCCCTGATTACGATTTTCCTTAGAGAAACAGGAGACACCTAGTTGTCCCGTAAAGGGAGAAGAGAATAGCCTGATTATAAATAAAAAAAGAAAACTCCACACCGAAGCATGGAGTTCTATTCCTAATTCAAAATTTCCAATTCAAAATCAATAAGAAGAGGCTTGCACCACATTAATCACATAGTCGCCCAACTTCTCGCATTCCGCGATAAAATCCATATAGAAGACACCCAATTGGTAACTATAAACGCCATCATTGATGTCATGAAGGTTCTGGCTTTTCAACTGAGAACGATAATTATTGATTTCATGCTCCAAATTCATGGAGAGATTAATGTTTTCAGGCTTAGGGTTGGAGAAATCGACGATTCTAACCATCTCATCCAACGAATTGTCCACTAGATTCAGCATGAAACGCATGTGTTCAATTTGATTATCTGTAAACATATCCTTACTGTTCTGACGGCGACGGTTCAACGTACGGGCCAAATTAAAGCAGGAATCTCCCACACTCTCCAACTCCGTGATCTGTTTGAACATCTGTTGGATTTGGAATTTAGACTCATTAGACAACCGCCCCTCGCCGACTTTCTGCAAATAGTTGGCAATTTCCAGCTCCATGTCGTCCGTGATACGCTCATACTTTTCTATTCGGGAATAGAGCTTATTGAACTCCTCATCCTTCTCAATATCCATCAATTGAAGTACGAAACCGAACATACGATGACAACGCTGAGCAAAATTCGTAATCTCCTTTTGAGCCTCCAACAAAGAGAGCTCCGCCGTTGACAACAAACCGGAAGAGATAAAACGAAGACGATATTGCTCCTCGTCTTGGTCTTTGACTGGCAAGACCTTACAAACCAACGCCTCAATCTGATGAACGAAGCCTATCAAGATAACCGTATTAAAGATATTGAATGCGGTATGGAATGCTGACAACTTATACAAATCGTTATCTTCAGAGCCCATCACATCCGTCACGAACCAAGAGACAGCCCGACACGATGGATAGAACATACACAAAACAGCCACCACACCAAAGACATTGAAGAACATATGAGCCAAAGCAGCTCTTCTCGCCTGCGTATTAGCCGTAAGGGATGCCATAAAAGCTGTAATCGTCGTACCCACGTTTTGACCCATTGCAAGGGCTGCCGCCTGCTCAAAGCCAAATCCAGGTATATGCATATCAAACAACATCAACGTGATAGCCATCGTAGCCGCACTGGCTTGTACTAGCATCGTAACAAGGGCACCCACAACGACAAAAAGGAGAATCACAAGGAAACTATCCGAATTGATGGTGGAAAGCATATTGGCAACTCCAACCCCAATATTCAAATCCGTAGCGGCCACCTGAAGGTAATTAAGTCCCATGAAAAGGAACGAGAAGCCAAAGATAAACTCTCCCAAACTCTTCCTTTTGGAATGTCCAGAAAATATCAATGGCATACCTATGGCAAGGAGCGGTATCGCAAAGGCCGCGATATTCACCTTAAAACCAACGGCCGAAATGACCCACGAGGTCACCGTCGTACCGATATTGGCACCCATAATAACACCAATAGATTGACCCAGCGTCATCAAGCCCGCATTCACGAAACTCACCACCATGACGGTAGTTGCACTGGAAGACTGGATTAGAGCAGTAACGAAGATTCCCGTCAGGACACCCATAAAACGGTTCTTCGTCATCGCCGCCAAAATGTTTCGCAATCGATCTCCTGCGAATTTCTCAAGGCCTTCACTCATAATCTTCATTCCGTAGAGGAACAAAGCCAAGGAACCACAAAGGCTCAAAATATTCAAACAAAAATCCATAATACCTCTATTTGATGCGACAAATGTCGCCAAAACATATTACACAAGAATTGCAGAGATATTACATTTATATTACAGAATCCATTTCATGACAAACCGCAATCCTATCGCTCTCATCGATGTCTCCTCAAAAAAACAGAGCGCCCCCAACAGCGCCCCATTATTATTTAAATACCTAATTTTCAATCAAAAATCATCCTTTACTACAGAGCATTTCCAAAAATCCATCACGGTAATTCTTTCCGATGGACAATTTATGACCCGCCACCGTCAAGACATTTCCTTCTACAGACTCAATTTTAGATATCGACACAATATAAGACTTATGGACACGAACAAACTCCTTCGAAGGCAACTCCTCCTCCAATTTCTTCAAAGAATAATAGGCCGTCACGTTCTTCTTATCTTTCATGTGGAACGTCACATACTCGCTTTGTCCTTCGATAAAAAGCAAATCAGCATAATCAATGCGGTAAAGTTTATGATCCGCCTTGACCATGAAATAATCTTTCGGAGCCGAATTGACGTTCATCTGCTGACGCAAACGGAACCGCTCCACAACTTTGTTGATCGCTTGCATGAAACGAGGGAATGGGATCGGTTTAAGAAGGTAATCGACCGCATCCAACTCATAACTGTCTATTGCATACTCCGAATATGCAGTCGTGAATATCACCATCGGACGATCCTTCATCGAACGGATGAAGTCCAAGCCTGACAATTCGGGCATCTGGATATCCGACAAGATCAGATCCACCGATTGCTGTTGCAAGACAGCCGAAGCCGCCATCGCATCCTCGCAAGCAGCCACCAAATCCAAGGTCGGAATCTTAGAAACATATTCCGACAAAAGCTTACGCGCAGGAAACTCATCATCTATGATAAGCACCTTTATCTGTTCATTATCCATATCTTTGTAGTTTAATATCTTTAAATTCATTGCAACTGAATATTCAAATCGACTGTGAACTTAGTCTCCTCATCCTCCACCTTCAATTCATAATGATTCGGATAGAGCAAATCCAATCTTTTTTGAACATTCACCATACCGACACCCATTCGGGAAGGCTGAGCCTCTTGCTTCTTCTTCCGCTTACTATTGACGACAGAGAAACGAACCCTCTCCCGATTGGCATCCAAGAGTATATTGACATAAGAACCTTGTCCCGACCCGACTCCGCTATGCTTAAACGCATTTTCAATAAACGGTTGAAAAAGCATCGGAGAAATGAAAATCGGTTCCGCCTGAATATTCTTTTCGAAAGTGACATTAAAATCCTTTTCATACCTTATCCTCTGAAAATCAAGATAATTATCCAAATAAGTTATCTCATCCGCCAAATTGATTTTATCAGATCCGCTCTCGTCCGTAACGTAGCGCAACATCTCCGAAAGAGCCAAGACACTATCCGCCGCATTCTTGTCGCCCATATAGACCATCGAATAGATATTGTTCAAGGCATTGAAAAGAAAATGAGGATTGATTTGCGACTTCAAGAACTTCAACTCCATCTCCGTCTTCTCCTGCAAAAGAGCCATACGCATTTGCTCATCAGCCCGCTCTTTCTGGAAATAATGGAACAAAGTGGAGACAAAGAAGGAGCCCAAGAACAAAATGGATATTTTTAATTGGACGGTTCCCGCCACTGTGGACTTCGGTGTCTCGTCAAAAAAAGGTTTCGACTCCGCCGACGGAAGCGTACAATCCAAAGGCGACCAAGCCTCAGGTTCCGCATGTCCTACCATATAAGAGTCCACCAAGTAGGTTTCCAACTCAGAAAAAAGCATTATCGCCCCCGCAATCAAAAGCAACGAGAGCAACATATACCATGCAAGTTTCCTATTAAGAAGGAAGCGAGGCAACAACAATCCCCTATTCACCCACGTCAAAAGGAACATTCCGAAAGTCAAAGCCGAAGAAATTTCAAAGGCCAGCAACACATCCACGGATATATTACTCAACGTCAAAAGCAAAAGGACCGCCAGCCAAACAAATGGCTCGATGACCCAATTCTTTTTGAACTTACCACTGAACATTCTTCCTAACATAAAAAAATCCTTTTGTTGCTAACAAATATAACTATTTCCCTATGATTTTCAGCAGACGAAAAGCAGAGTTTGATTGAATTTTTTGACATTTTCACCGAAAGATATTCTTTATGATAGGTTTTTTATATACATTTGCAAAGAAATGAAATAGGTTCTTATAAAAGATATTCATTCTGGTTTTAGTTTGGTTAAATTTTCAGGACATGAAATCCCTAAATGGGTTCTTAATGAAATAACAATGTGAATTGTTTGTCCTTAAAAAGTGGGGTTCTGACTCCGCTTTTTTTTTTTGCTCACCCTCAATAGGAGAAAGTTTTGCCATTCCCCACTTAGACAAGCTATTCAGTAAGTTTTGCCAAGATTTTCTGCAATTGAGGGACAAGGGCTTGTTTGTCATCATTGACAATGACATAGTCGGAAATATTTTTTTTCTCCTCGTCAGACAACTGATTCTGCATTCGGGCTCGCACCTGCTCCTCCGTTGCCCCATCCCGCAATACGGCACGACGAAGACGAACCGATTCCGGAGCATAGACCATCACGACCGCATCAAACATAGAATTCATTTTAGACTCAAAAACCAAGGCAGACTCACAAGCTAAAAGCGGAACATTTTGATGACTCGCCCATCGCTCAAAATCCGCGATGACTGCCGGATGGATCAAGGCATTCACCCGCTCCAAAAGTTCCTTATCGGCGAAAATCATAGACGCCATTCTTTTCTTATCCAAAGTCCCTCCCTGATAAATTTCTTCGCCTAACAACGCCTTCAAAGAAGAGATCAAGGCGCCGTCGGTCATCAGCAAACTTTTCGACGCCGTATCCGCATTATACACAGGCACGCCCCGCAGCCGCAATAGTTCAGAGACCACCGACTTTCCCGAGCCGATACCGCCCGTTATTCCAATCTTCTTCACACTCATTGTTTTGCCTCCACTAAAAATTCCACTTCCGTCGGTTTCAAATTCAAGCGGAACGTTCCCTTCGGGGAATAATCCACCTTCACATTCAACTTTTTACTGTTAGCCAACACATCATTGTAATCAACCGACAAAGAGAAGGAGGAGGCATCGACTTTGTCATATAGGCTTAACCCGACAAAGAAAGAGAGATCGACAGAGGAAGGGAAAAGTCGAAGATTCAGTCCATCGGGAAGATTCTCGACATAGATTGGAACCTCCAACTTCTTCTCAGTATATTGCTCTGTATTCACACGTACTTCCACTTCATCAACGGAGTAGGAAACGCCTTTCCATTCTGCCATAGGCACTTTGCCCACAAAAGTATCACGTACGCCTTCTATCAAGATTTCCTTCGTCCGCGCAAACGAAATCGTATCTAGCACTGACCTCGGAGCATAGACCATCACCTCCTTAGGCGACAACTCTATCGAATCGCAAAGCATATATTGTCGTTCAATCTCCACACTGCCAGCAAAGCGAACAGGGACGCGCTTCTCTTCCAATTTCTGCATTCGGAAATGAATGGAATCAGGATAAAACCCACGGATGACCGATGTCGTATTCAAACGTGCTTGCACTTCATCCGCCAAAGAGGAAGTGACCATCGTCCGGCGGCGGACAAACTGCCTCATATCGACAGGTATCGGCTCAAACCTTTTCCCTATAAGCATGCCCAAGATGGAAGTTCCCCGATCGGAGACACGCACCTCGATATACTCCGGCAAATCCAAGGTCTGCACATAGCCAGCGGGCATATTGACATAGACCAAAGGAATTTTGATTTCAGTGTCAATATCTTTGCGCAAAGTACGAATGAACCACAACGAAGCCGAGACGAGAAGAAAAAACAGAAAGACTAAGAAATCCTTCCACGAAAAGGATTCCCTAGTCTTTTTAACGTAATTCAAAAAAGACCCTACTATTTGATCTTTTTTAATCATAGATTATTTCTTTTGATCGGTCTTGTCTGCCTTTCCCTCCTGAATAGGATTAACGGCCATGCGGCTAATCGTCAATTGAACATCCTTAGCCACCTCCAAGATAATCTTGTCACCTTGGATATCCTTCACAACACCATAAATACCGCCATTGGTCATAACCTTATCACCCACACACAATGATTGTCTAAAGGTCTCCACCTTTTTCTGCTGATCTCTTTGCGGTTTAAAAATCATAAACCAAAAAGCAGCTCCTATAAAGACAAAGAACAACAAGTTCAGTATATTTGAGTTCCCTGCAGAAGCTTGCAATAAAATCGAATACAAATTCATAATATTTATTCTTTAAATTTTCTAAATCAATTAACAAAAGAGACTGCCTTCAGCAACTTATTAGAAGCTCGCAACTCCTTAACCACAGAATCCAAAATACCATTGATGAAAGTACTACTCTTTGGCGTACTATAAGATTTGGAGATTTCAATGAACTCATTCATTGTAACATTCACTGGAATCGAAGGGAAATTGCATACTTCGGAAATCGCTGTTTGCATAATCACCACGTCCATGAAAGCAATTCTGTCCGGATCCCAGTTCTTCGCATTGCGGAAAATCATATCTCTGTAATCCTTCTCATTGTACAAAGCATAACGAAGCAAGTCATTCGCATACTTTCGATCTTCAGCATCCTTGAACATTGAGATAAGTTCCTGATTCTCGGCATTGGACTCTTCAAATTGCTTAATTGTTTTCATGACGAAACTAACTACCACGTCAGCATCATCATTCCAATAAATAGACATCTCCTCAAATTCATGCCCCAACGTCTCCGAATCAGAAATGACACCTTTAAACAAAGCACGCCACAAATCCTTATCCTTAGCATAGGAAGAGTCAGCATCAGCCATATAGTTCTGATAAGCCTCCGTCTCCTGTATTTTAGAATATAACTCCTCAAAAAGGAAATCGTGTTGTTCCCATGAAAGATTATGGTCTTTCTTGAATTGGTTTAAGGTCAAATTGTTGGCCAATTGTTGAGCGAACTTGTTTTGGACAAACTTAAGGCTCTGCTTTTTCTCTGCTTCAGTAGCCAAGTATTTGTTTTTCTCACGTTCTATGCGTTTTGCCGCATAAGCCGTAATTTCATTTACAAGCATAAGGAGATAAAAATACATCTCGTATGTCTTCTCCAAACTGAAAAAGAGTTCTTTCTCTGCATTAGCTACATCCTTACCCTCTCCCTTGTAGAAGGAATAGAGAATCTGAATAACCTTAATCCTAATTAGAACACGATTGATCATTTGAACACATATAAAAATTTATGCAAAATTAGCCATTTTCAAGGAATAGCACAATAAAAGGAGGGACAATAAACAAAAAAAGTTTGAGGCACCGAACCCCAAACTTTCTTTATATTCATATCGCCACAATCATCCGAAATCGATTTCAAATCTATTAGGAGCCTCAAAACTACTACTCGAATCATCTAAACCGCCTTCCGCTGAGGACATATTCTGATTAATAAAGTTGATAACCTCCTCAAATCCTTCTTTGAACTTTTCAAAATCTTCTTTGTAAAGGAATATCTTGTGTTTTTCAAAAGAGACTTGTGCATCATCTCCATTCACCTTCTTCTTGCTTTCGGTAATTGCCAAAAACAAATCATCCTTTCTGTTGCGTTTCACATCAAGGTAATAGATCCTCTTCCCGGCCTTTATCGCCTTGGAGTAGACAATCACCTGATCACGCTTGTCGCCTTCAAACTTTCTTTTATTCTCTTCCATGGTATCCATACTCACAAGTATTTAGTTAAATAGGATTTATTCTTAATTCAAATATGTGATTTTTTTCAAAAAAAAGCAAATAAAAATCAATTTTTTATCTGTAATTGCAAAAAAATTGTAGTTTACACAGAACAATAAACCAAACGGGCGGTGCAAGGAACCTTGCACCGCCCGTCTTTCCTTATTCTATAGGCCGTCCCCTATCGCCTTAACAACGTAAAGTGGCCGATGTATTGCTTGTCGATCTCCTCGATATCGATCTCGTACCAGTAGTCGGTAGAAGGCATCATCTTGCCCTCGTACGTTCCGTCCCAGTCCTCCTCGTTGGCCCTGTACTGCGCCAGCTTCTTTCCGTAGCGGTCGAAGATCGTCACGAGCGCGTCGGGATAGACCTCCTTCAGGTTCGTCGGGATCCACTGCTCGTTCGTGTCGTCGCCGTTTGGCGAGAAGAAGATAGGGACGATGATTGCAGGAGGATCCATGTAGAACGGCATCGTGTCCGAACAGCCGTTGTCGTCCATCACGTACGCCATGTGCGA
>JAGCWQ010000099.1 GCA_017961765.1 Paludibacteraceae bacterium
CTCTTTCTATTCGGGTGACGGTGGCTCGTATGTCATAAATCGTAAGGAAGCTCTTGTGATGCTGATAGGCTTTGTAGTCTTTCTGGTATATATTATCCTCTCTTCTCGAAATCAAGTCTCTTTGCCGCACGACGAAGAGGTGGAAGTGCTACCTCTTTGGAAGTCCATTTTATGGGTGGCGATTGGCTTGGCTGGTTTGCTTTTCGGAGGTCAATTGTTGGTGGATAAGGCGGTTTTGATAGCCAAAGGTTGGGGCGTGTCGCAACATATCATCGCGGTGACAATCGTTTCCATCGGAACCTCCCTGCCTGAATTGGTGACGGCAATCGTTGCGGCTTATAAGAAAAATACGGATATGGCGGTGGGAAATATCATCGGATCTAGCCTCTTCAACTCTTTTGCCATCTTGGGTATTTCTGCCATGATTTCTCCTATGACATTGGATTCAGATGTCGATTTGGATATTAAGGTGAATTTCTTGGCTGCTATATTGCTATATGTTTTCATTTTTACGGGAAAAGGCCGAAACATAGAACGATGGGAGGGTTGCGTCCTCCTCTCTGTTTTTGCAGGCTATATGTATATGTTGCTTTAACAAGCGATGCTTAGAAGGATAAAAAATATACTGCTTGGTACCCTGGCGGTCATTTTGCTCATCAACATCCTGCTCATCGTGTTGGTGAATACTTCCTTCGTGCAGTCTAAAATTATCAATTATGTCACGGAATGGGTGGGCGAGAAGACAGGAACGGAGGTTCGTATTGGTCGGGTTGACATCGACTTGTTCCATGGGCTCTTCTTGGACGACTTGTATTTAGAAGATCAGGCGGGCGATACGCTTCTTTATGCGAAGAGGCTTTCTGCCAATGCCTCCTTCTTCTCGGCCTATTATGGGGGCAAGGTCCATCTGCGTAGGGTCGATTTGTCTGATTTCAAGGTCTATATATCGAAGGATTCGGCTTCGGCTCCTTTCAATTTCCAATTCTTGATTGATGCGTTTGCTACGGCGGATAGTGTCAAAAAAGACACGGCACCTTCCAATTTTGACCTCTCCATCTCGAAAATATGGCTTTCCAACGGTTCGTTCAAATATGACATTCATTCCGATTCGTTAACGCCTGCTCGTTTTAATCCTTCGCACATCCATGTCGATAGCTTGATGGCTGAACTTCAGTTGCAGTCCATCCGCTTGGAAAAGTTGGAGGCGGGTGTGGCGTCCCTCTCTCTTCAGGAGTGGAGCGGTTTGCGATTGGACGATTTGAATGTCTATGCGAAATGTAAGGACTCTGTCATTACTTCCGACTATCTGAAACTTAGGATGCCTAATACGCAGTTGGACGTGGCATCCATTTCTGTGGATTTGCGGAAAATGTCGGTGAAAACGCATCTTTTGGAAGGTCTCGTCTCTTCTGCGGAAATCTTTCCTTCACATATTTCTCCTGCTGATTGGAAGGCTTTCCTGCCTAACTTGGCTTCGATGCGCGATACGTTGGGAATCTCAGGCTCTTTATCGACCCATTTCCCTTCTGCTAAGATATCCGATTTGAATTTCTATTATGGAGAGGGTCTTTTGTGTTCTCTTGATGCGGAGGTGGACGACCTGTGCCATTTGGATTCATCTCAGTTGTCTATTTCGGCCAAGCATCTTTTTGCTTCGGTCCCATCGGTAAAAAACTGGGTGAATTGCTTCTCTCCCGAGGTGAATTTTCCCGAATTAGTCGAGAAAATTGAGTATGCGGAACTCTCTCTCTTTGCCAAGGGAACGTTGGACAGCCTAGATGTCGATTTGGATCTGCAGTCTCAACCTGGCGAATTGAAGGCCTTGGGTAGGGTCGGTTATAATCTTGGTACAGGCGAGTTCCATACGGATTTGGATTTGGAGAGCAATGGGTTGAATATGGCGGCTTTGTTGGATACAACCATAGGGTTGGGTACAATCGCCATGCGGGCAAATGCACTTCTCTCTATCCCTCGTGAGGGGAATCCTGATGTGGCGATCTCGGGCGGTTTCCCACTGATTGTCTATAAGGACTATTCTTATCGGGATGTGGATTTGGATGTCCGTTATTTCAACAAGAATTCTTTGGAGTTGTCTGTTAACTTGCCCGATACGAACGCTCATCTGTCGATGAAAGGGAGTGTTTTGAACATTGGAACGGATTCCATGGATTGTGATTTGTGGGCTACGACGAATCGACTCTCTCCCTACAATCTCCATTTGGCCGGAGAAAATATGCGGTCATTCTCTCTCTCTACGACGTTGCGTCTTCGTTCGCATGGTAATTCTTTGGACAATCTCTCTTGTCGTCTTTTCTTGGACAGTACCTCCTTGCAGTCGGATACATTGCAACTCTTTGTCGAGAAGTCCTCTTTGGTTATAGCTGATGTTTCGTCGGGGAAGCGAAGAATTGATTTTAAGAATCCCTATTTTGCCCTTTTCATCGAAGGAAGATATGATGTTCCCTCAATTGTGGATGGTTTCACGAACATGATGCATCCCTATTTGCCGACCTTCTTTCCAAAGACAAATGTGGAGGTCGATCCTTCTAAAAATGATTTCTCTTTTGGCTTGGATATTCATAATGCGGAACAGTTTTGTCAAGTCTTGAATCTTCCGATTCTTTTGGACAAGCCAACTTATTTGTCGGGATTCTATCGCCCCGCCTCGGATGGTTTCGCTGTGAATGCTACGATTCCTTCGATGAAATCGGGGGAAAGCGTGCTGACCGATGCTAAACTAAACCTCTTCTTGGATAAGGAGAAAAAAATGTATGTTTTGGATTTCACTACCAAGTATGGCGACGGTAAACAGAAATATCCGTTGAACCTGAATCTTCATACGGAGGCTGACCATGATGTTGTTCTCCTCTCTTTGTTGTATGACAATAACCCTTGCAGTTTCAAGTTGAACGGAAAGTTGCTGACGTTGCTTTCCTTTGAGAAAGAGGAAAACGGTAATGTCTTTGCGAAACTTAATTTTATGCCTACCGATTTGATGTTGAATGAGTTGAATGTGGAGTTCGAGCCTGCTGTTGTGGAACTGAAACCAAACAACATTACTATTTCGGATTTTGGTTTCTCTTTGGACGGACAACCCTTCTTGATGGCGAGCGGTCGGTTGTCGGACTCGGAAAAGGATAGTTTGATTGTCTCCTTCCATCGGGCTTCCGTCCATCATCTCTTGTCTGCTGTCAATAAGCAGGACATCCCAGTGGATGCTTTCCTTGATGGCACCATTCACCTTTATTCTTTGTTGGGTACGCCTCGGTTCTATACCAAAGGTTTTCATGTGGATGACATTGTCTATCAGAACGAGTCTATCGGTTCCTTGCTCCTAAATAGTCGATGGAATCCTAAATTTCAGGGAATGCGTATTGGTGCGGTGTTGAATCGTTCCAATGAGTTGGCAGCTACGGCAGACGGCTATCTCTCGCCTGCCAATGACAGGATTAAATTGGATGTCCATTTCGATATGATTCCGTTGGCGATGGCAGAGCTTCCTTTGAAGGGTGTTCTCCATGATTTGTCGGGCTATTGTGGATCCGACTTGCAGGTGACGGGCAAATTGACCTCTCCTAATATTGACGGTTATTTTTATTTCAAGGATGCGAAGGCAACGGTCGATTATACGGGTGTCTCTTACCACATTTCCGATACGATTCTTTTCTCTCCCAACCGAATCATGATTCGTGATTTTGATGTCTGTGATTCTAAGAATAAGAAGTTGAATATCAATTGTGTTGTCCATCATAAGGAGTTCTCCGACTTTAAATATACGGCCACATTCCGCATGGATAACCTTTTGTTGCTCAACAATCCGGAGAAGAAGGATAGCCTTCTTTCGGGAACCTTTTATGCGTCGGGTGTCGTGGATGTGCGGGGCGACATGAAGTCGGCAAAGGTAACGGGAAGCCTGAAAAATGGCGATTGGACGAATGTGATGATTCGTTTGCCTGAGAGCGTAACCCAAGTGCGTACGTACGATAATATTGTTTATATCACGCCTTCCTCCGAGAAAGACACGGTGAAAAGGAGGGTTGAGCCGGTCTCTCATGACAAATTTTCGTTGAATGCAGATGTTTCGGTTGAATTGACGGACGAGGCTGTCTTCGGGGCTCTCATTAGTCCTGCCACAGGTGACGCCATCTCTTTCCGAGGGGCGGGAAACATCAATGCCAAGTATGATTCGGAGACATCCAATACTAAACTTTTCGGACAATACACCATTACGAATGGAACATTGAAGTTGAAACTGAGCCAGTTGCCTATCAAAACCTTCTCCATCAAGGAGGGCAGTCGGGTCTATTTCAATGGAGACCCAATGGCTTGTACCATGGATATTACGGCAGGTTATCGTGTTCGTGCCGACTTGGCTTTGCTGGATCCTTCCTTCTCATCCATGGGTCTTCCTTCCACCCGTGTTCCGGTGGAGTGTGATTTGAATATTACGGGCAACCTGAAGAAGTTCGACGTGAAGTATGACATCTCCTTGCCGGAGGCTAACGAGGACTTGTCTCGTACGGTGAACAGTTTGATGACGACGGACGATATTCGGATACGTGAGTTCGCCTATTTGTTGGGCTTCGGTATGTTCTATCCTCCGAGTGGCGAGACGGAGACCAATTCGAGCATTGTCAGCTCTTTGGCATCCTCCTCTTTGTCGGGTGCCTTGAATGGGGCTTTGTCGGGCTTGCTGGGCGACCGTGTCTCTATCGGTGCGGATGTCAGTTCCTCCCAGGAGGATCTTTCTGATTTGGAGATGAACCTCTCCGTCTCTACCAATTTTTTCAATAATCGTTTGGTGCTGAATACGAGTCTGGGCTATAAAACAGCAGGAACGGCGGAAGCGGAGGCCTCTGATAACTCGTTAATCGGTAATTTTGATGCCGAATATAAGTTGACAAAATCGGGAATGTTCCGATTGAAGGCGTATAACCATGCGAATAATGAGTTTTACAACTCTTCCTCCACTACGCAGGGGCTAGGTGTTGTTTTTGTGAAGGAGGCCAAACGGTTCAGCGGATTGTTCGACTTGCGTCCGAACCAAACGCTGTCGGCACCTTTATTGCCTGAATCGACAGATATTCATAAGGATTCTGTGGAAGTGGTTCGAGATACGATGGGTATCCCTTATCGGGAAAAGAATATAAAAAAGGAAAGGAGGCCGATTGATGAGTAGTCTTTGGCGCTATGTTTTATGGGGAATTTTTCTAGTGGCTTTCTCTTCTTGTTCCTTGACGAAGTTTGTTCCGGAGGACGAGCACTTGCTTAATAAAGTTTCGGTGAAAAGGGACAATCGGAAGGTCGATGTGGCTGAATTGGAGGAGTTGGTACAACAGCAGCCGAATAAGAGTTGGACGTTTTTGGGACGGGTCAGCCTACGTTTCTATTCCTTGTCTGGTCGAGATACTTCCAAATGGAGGAACAGGATGATTCAGAAAATAGGCGAGCCTCCTGTCATTTATAGTCCTGCCTTGCAGAAAAGCACGGAACTCCAACTCTCTAAGAAGATGGCCAACTTGGGCTATCTGAACGCCAAAGTCTCTTCGGAGACCAAGATGAGGCGTAAACGGGCAGACGTGACCTATTTCGTAGAATCGGGGCCACAAAGTGTCATACGTCATTTTACGATGGGAATCACCGATTCTGCCATAGCTCCCTTGTTGGATCATCCCAAATTGAGGCATCTCTATGACATTAAGGAGGGAACGCCTTTCGAATCGGCTCGATTGGACGGAATCTCCGATGAATTGACCTATTTTTTGCGTTCTCAAGGTTATTACAACTTGGTGAAGGAGAATTTCTATTTCATGGTCGATACGACTGTTGGCAATCGCCAAGTGGATGTGACGCTCATGGCCCGTCGGTTGGATAGGGACTCGATTTCTTCGATGAATCCAGCATTTATTAGATATAAAGTGCGGAAAGTTTCGATTCTGAGTGGTTTGGATAGGTTCGATCCGCAGAGTGTGGCCGATTTCAAGCAGGTCGATACGGTGAACCACCGTGGGGTGGATATTCTCTACGGCAAACATCCGTTTATCCGTCCTTCAGTTTTGTATGCGAATAATTTCATCCGGCCCGGCAGGTTCTATAGCGATAGGATTCTGGAAAACACCTATGCCTCTATTAACGGCATGAGTGCCGTGAAGCAGCTGAGTGTCACGTTCCATCCGATAGAGGGGACAGACCAGATGGATGCCTCTTTGACCATTTCACCGGCGAATATCTACTATTGGCAAATCGGTGTGGATGGTACGAACTCGGCAGGAGACCTCGGTATGGCGAGTCATATCAGTTTTCAGGATAGAAACGTTTTCAATGGTTCCGAAACATTCGGTATCAAGCTGAATGGGGCCTTTGAATCCATTCAGGCCAATGATGATTATGGAATAGCGTCGGATATCTATTATGAGTATGGTGGGGAACTTTCTTTGGCGTTCCCTCAGTTTTTGTGCCCTTTCATCACGGAAAAACAGCGTCAACAGGTGGGGGCGAGCACTACGTTTTCATTCAGTTTGAATTGGCGCGACCGACCAGAATACGACCGTCGTTTCTTGAGCTTGGATTGGAAATATAAGTGGTCTGCTTTGCGGAAACGATTGAACCATACGTTTGACCTCTATAACATCAATTATGTGGTCTCTCCTCGTACCTCTTCTTGGTTTGAACGTTATTTGGAGCAAAAGAACAACGCCTTGCTGCGGGAAAGTTATAAGGATCAGCTGATTACCCGAACAAGCTATCAAGTCTCTTATGCCAGTGTCTTGGGTAAGTCGGCTCAGTTGAAGGGCTATACGGTCATCGCTACGATAGATTTGGCGGGTACGTTGCCCTCCCTTTTCTCCCAATTGACGGGTAGGGAGACGCATGATGGAAGTTATGAATTGTTTGGCATCCCTTTCGCCCAATATGCGAAATGCAGTTTCGATTATACCAAATTATTCCCAATTGATCGATATAATGTGATTGCCGCCCATACGGGAGTTGGCTTGGCTTGTCCTTACGGCAACTCTTCGGTGGTGCCTTATGAGCAACAGTTTTTCGCGGGAGGACCCAATTCCGTCAGAGGATGGAATTCTCGTAGGTTGGGGCCTGGCGCTTACCAATCGCAGGGGGCCTCCGATTTCATCAATCAGACGGGCGACTTGAAGTTGTTGTTCAATTTGGAGTATCGTCTGAAGACGGAGAGTCTGATGGAATATGCCCTTTTCATCGACGCAGGAAATGTTTGGGCCATTAAAGATTACGAGAATAAAGCGGAAGGCCGTTTCTATTTGGACAAGTTTGTCGAGCAGTGTGGCATGGCTTGTGGTTTGGGAGTCCGTCCGAATTTGGGATTCCTTCTCCTCCGTTTTGATGTGGGCATGAAAATGTACGATCCCTCTACTTCAGATTGGAATATCAGCCATCCTCGCCTGAAATCCGATTTGGCCTATCATTTTGCGGTGGGTTATCCGTTCTAATGCGGGGAGTAAGTGTCTTGAACAAAACAATTTGTCTAGCCATAATTTCGTCCTTCCCAATTGGCTTTATGAATATTTTCCCATCTTCTTTGCTGATTTGAAAAATAAGTATTAATTTTCCGATAGTTTTCGGTGGAGTTTGATTGAAAGGCTAAGATTTTCTTATATGACCAATAGTTTCCTATTGCAGGCTTGACAATCATTTTACTGGGCAGATTAATTAAGATGAAAGTTAAGAATGCACTTGATATAGTATTTTATATTTTATGAAAATGAGCAAATGGTGTTTCCCGTTGATCGCACTTTTGGGGTTGCCTCTTTCCTCTTGTGTGGACGACAGATATGATTTGAGTAATATCTCTGACGATATTTATATTCCGATAGAGCAAGTCTTTCCAGTAGGAAGTTCGGAGGTTGCCGTCGGCGATTTGTTGCGTGAATTGGATTTGGAAGGTCTGCATGAAGAGGCTGACGGTCTTATCTATTTCCAATATGATACGATTAGTTCCTTCGATGTCAATTCTCTGGAGTTTGAGTTGGAAAAGGATACTTCTTGTTTATATATGTCCGAGATTTTCCCTGCTGTCCAAGGATTGGGAGCGGGCTTCGGCCTCTTTTTGCCTGATTTGTTCGATATCGATGTGAATCAGGAGATTCCTATAGTTGCCAAGTTGCCTATTACCTTTTCCGACGAAACGGGAGAGGGAAGGATAGACAGTGCAGATATTCGTCGCGTAAGTGTCGATTTCCAACTCGTTACGAACATACCAGGATTGTTGGATGTTTTGGATCTCAGCGTCTCCATGCCTGAGAATGTCAAGCTTTCCCATACCAAATCTCCTTTCACTTGGAATAAAGCAATGGCGAAAGCGGAACTGCTCTTGGAGGATATATGGCTCGATTTGACGAAGTCGGACACTCTTTTGTTTGATTGCGTGCTGAAGATAGACGGAAAGTTGCCTCTCTCTCAAATTGACGAAAATTCGTATATAGGAGTGGTTACTTCGGCTAATGCCATCAATTATAAGCGCTTATATGGATTCTTCGTGGCGCATTCCGTGCAGACGGATACGAGTTCCATGGGAATCGATATCTATACGGAGGAGAACATCGACTACTCTTTGTCGTTGGTTGACCCTCGTTTGGAGATTAAGGCATGGACGAATTCTGGTGTGCCTATCAATGTCGGTGTTGAGTCGCTGGTGGCGCGTACGAACTCAGGCAAGAAGGAGGTTGCCAAGTTCGGAAATGGTTCTTCCAGCTATGTCTTGACGATGGTTCCAGCAACGACGGAGGGCGAAGAGGTGCTCGGTATGCATGAGATTTTCAATAGGAAGAATGGAGGTATAGACCGTCTGGTCAATATATCTCCGGATACGATAGATGTTGCCACCTCCTTCTTTGTCAATGGAAAGGAAGGCTCGGCCAAGAAATCCTATTTCTTGCTGGATTCTACCTATATCCGATTGGGTGTCACGACCGTTGTTCCGATATGGATGAATGCCGGCAGCTTTATCACGATGAGAGATACGATAAAAGACATCGATATTTATCAGGACGTGGTTGATTATGAGGCGGAAGATTACGAGATAGAGGAGGCGACGATCTATTTGGAAGTTCAGAACGGTTTGCCGTTGAAGGCTGAGGTGGATTTCTCTTTTATAAGGGAAGATACGATTCGGGATTATGAGAATGGCCGTGCCGTAGATAAACTTCTCCTTTCGGAAATTAAGAATGAGAAGTTCAAGCAGAACGTGAAGTTGGATCCTGCCCAATTGGATGAAGAGACGCATTTGGCTTTGAAACCTGTCTCCAATTTGGTTAAGATAACGGCGGACAAGTCGATGTTGGAAGACATCAAGAAGATCCGTCACATAGGCGTCCAGTATAAGGTGGAAGTGCCCGTCGCTTCTGCTTCCGTAAAGGTTTATTCCCAAAACCTGATTAAGGCAAAAGCCTATGTCCATGTAAAGGGTAATTATTCAACAGGTAGTGATAAGTAGTAATGAGGTGGACCGTGAATCGGAAACGAGGGGCGGAATCCATCTTAAAGAAGTAATTCTCAACGATGTTTTATGATGAGAAAAAGTATATGTAAGTGGTTGTTGACGGGATTGTCTTGTTTCGCTTCTTTGTCGGCACAAGAGGCTAATACGTTATATTTCATAGAGAAAAATCCCGTTAGGCATCAGTTGAATCCTGCCTATCAGCCCGAGGGGAAGTTGTATGTCGGTATGCCGGGACTCTCTTCCTTGAATTTCAGTGTGGGTAACAACTGTTTGACGTTTGAAGATCTTTTCCAAGGGAAAACTATTGATGGCGAGAAGCAGACGGTCTCCTTCTTGAGCCGTTACGCAGATGATGGAATAGACCATTTCTTGGGTGCCTTAGATAGTAAATTGCGGATATATACCGATTATAATTGGATGTTGCTCTCTTTTGGCTATCGGATCAAGGAGAAACATTATGTCACGTTCGGACTCTCGAACAGGGCGGATGTACAGGTGACAATACCGAAAGCCCTTCCAGAGGTGCTTTTGAAAGGAAATCCAGATGTGGATGCTTGTAAATCGTTTGACATAGAGGACCTTTTCTTCGAATCGACCCTTTATTCAGAGTTGGCTTTCGGTTATTCTCAGGCCTATAACGAGAAGTTCACTTTCGGTGCTAAGTATAAATTCCTTTTGGGACATGCCAATACCCGTACCCATTTCGATGATTTAAGTCTGACGATAAGTAAGGATGAATGGAAGTTGACAGGCGATGGCTCAATCGATATGTCTGTTCCGACGATGGAGATAACGGAGAACGAGGATGGTACGATAGACGAATTAGAGTTCTCTGACGGTTCCTTTTCCGACTTTTTCGGACCTTCGGGTTTTGGATCTGCTCTCGATTTGGGTGTCACTTATAAGGTGTTGCCAGAGTTGGAACTTTCTGCCAGCGTGTTGGACTTGGGATTCCTCCATTGGAGCAGAAATCTTCATTCCTTGCAGAAAAAGACGGACTTCGTTTTCGATGGAGTTGTCTATCGGATAGAAGATCGTGATACGGTCGATTATTTTGATGAGTATGAGGAGATTTTAGACCACATGTACACCGTGAAGAGTGCTGATTCCTATACTACTTGGCTGACTTCCAAGGTATTGCTTGCGGCAGAGTATGGATTTTGGGACAACAAGATGACCTTAGGACTCTTATCAAAGAGTTCTATCTTAAAGCAGCGGATATACGAGGAGTTGATGTTTTCGGCCAATGTTAAGCCTTGGCGGATTTTCTCTACTTCGTTGAGCTACTCCGTCTTGGATGGAGAATGGCATAATTTAGGATTGGCCACCAATTTCAATTTCGGTCCTGTGAACTATTTTCTTGCCATGGATCGACTTCCGCTTAAGTATGCTACGGGTGGAGGCATGATAATTCCGACCAAAACGCAGGGAGCCAATTTTTCCATGGGCTTGAATTATGTCTTTGGTTATAAGCCGAAGAAGGATTTGCCGGCAGAGAAAATTGATAGTTTGACCAAGATTGACATAAATCCGAAAGTGAAGGAAGAACTCCCTAAACAAGTGGAGGAGAAACCTATTAAGGATACGGTAGTCTCTGTTGTCCCTGACACGGTGGCTGTTGTCGCACCAGACACGGTTGCCAAAGTGGTAGTGGATACGGTTCCGGTGCCTGCTGATACGGTTGCCAAGGCGGTAGTGGATACGGTTCCGGTTCCAGTGCCGGCTTCTGATACGGTTGTCAAAGTCGTAGTGGATACGGTGGCCAAAGTTCTCCCTGATACGGTGGCCAAGGTTGTAAAGGATACCGTAGCCAAGGTGCCTGTAGATACAGTGACAAAGGAGCTTCTTGATACGCTCGACAAGAAGGCGTTGGAGATGGCATCCGCTTCAGGACAAGCAGGTGAATTGATTCCGGAGGCTTTGTATGGCGTTCGTTACTCGCAGGATGGACATTTGATGTTATTGGACGCTTCTTGCTATCCTTTGTTGGAGAAGATTGCCAAACGCATGAAGGCGGAGCCTGACCTTAAGTTGTTGATACGGGTTCATTACTTCTTGGATGAGAGAGGCGAGGAGTATAGCCGATTCGTTTCGAAAGAGCGTGCAAGGTTGGTACGTGGTTATTTCGTAGAGCAGGATATCTCTATCGCCAGATTTGAGGTAGTAGGGGTCGGTGCTGAAGAACCGATTACCACGAATGCAACGGAGCAAGGACGGAAGAAGAATTGCCGTTCGGAGTTGCGCTACATCAAAGAGTAGTAGGATTTTCTTGAACTTGCTGAATGGATGTTGCTTGCGTCGTTTTTTTATGTAATTTTGCAAAAAAATTAGCAAATGAAGGCATTAAATGAACTGACAATTGGCATTTGTAATGACCATGCAGGAGTTGAGGTTAAGAACTATTTGATAGAGCAGCTCAAGCAAGAGGTGAAGGCGTTCAAGAATTTTGGAACTGACACGACGGATAGCTGTGATTATCCCGATTATGCACACCCGATGGCATTGTCTGTGGAGAAGGGCGAGTGTGATTTGGGTATAGCTATATGCGGAACGGGCAACGGCATTAGCATGACCTGCAATAAGCATCAGGGCATACGGGCGGCTCTCTCTTGGGAAGTGGAGATTGCCAAGTTGGCTCGCGAACACAACAATGCCAATGTGGTGGGTATCCCTGCTCGTTTTATCTCTAAGGAGAAGGCGTTGGAGATTGTCCGTGCTTTCTTGACGACAGACTTTGAAGGTGGTCGCCATGAACGTAGGGTGAATAAGATCCCTGTAAAATAAAGGATCGTTTTTACGTATTACTATACAAGCAATAAGAATAGCCATGGGGAACTCATGGCTATTTTTTTATTCGAGGATTGGTGCAATGGGTTTCTCGTTGTGGAGACGCAATGCATTGCTTCCCTACGGCATCAACACAACGGCCTGAATTGTCGATGAAGGCACGGCAACCGAGTCCCACATTATCGTAACGTCTCCGGACAGCGATTCTGCCCATTCGCAAAACGTTTGCAGTTCCGACATCAATAAGGGCGCTGTTTCCGGGACGAAGAAACAGACATAAGCATGGCCAAGGTTTCTCTCTTTGCTATGTTCATTCATTTGCTCCACCAAGCGATTCATTCTACATTCTTTGTCTGTATCTGTGGAGAGAACGAAAGCATGCAATTCCCCACCATCTTTGAACATATCCTTGACCTCCTCGTCATCGACGCACATCAGCACATCCTCCGCAAGAAGGGCATTCCCTTCGCTAATTTTCCTCCATAGGGACATTCCAGTCTTCTTGTTGTTTAAAATAATCACCTCTTTCCTCATAGCGTTTGAAATATTATTCAGTCATTTTTGTGCAAAGAAAAAATGACCTCTGCTGTATGGGGGCAGAGGTCGGGGGGAATGAGAGCACGATAAAATTTATTTCTTTATCCAATATTCTCTCAAGAGACGTTCAAATTTTTGCTTGCCGTTTCCAGTTTTATAATTCCACCATCCTGCAGGGTGTGATGGGTGATTAACAAATTCTATTCGCACATTTATTTCTCCCGTTAGTTCAAAACAGTTTCCAAAATCCCTAAACGAATTTTTATTACCACATGCCTTGATATAGTTTCTAAATTCATCATATGCATATTTGCTTATAAAAATCACAATGTCTGGCTTGGCTGTTTCGATAATGCCACATAATGCAATCCCAGCAACATCACGATCTATTTGTGCGCAATCTTTTTTAAATGTTAAGTTCTTCTTTCCTCTCACTACTTTAACAGTTGCAGGACGCAGAAAGTAGTTATAAAACATTGCTTCGTCGAAGATGCGTTCACAATGAATACCATTAGATACCGCATTCATTGAATCCCGTAATCTATCAAATGGCGGATATTTCGCTTTCCAATTACTGACTTTTACTTTGTATTCCTCTGGTTCTTTTCCTGTAGTTGGAATTAGATGCTGTCTATCCTCACCTTGATACCACGCTTCTGGATTCTTAAAAACACTCTTATATACACTTTCCGCTTCATCTTCAAAATAGTTACTTTCTGCAACAATTAACAACCTGCTATGATTCTCTGATGACCAAAATATTTCATCTGTACACGCAGGAATTAATTCAGGGAATCTAACAAAAATACCTTCTTTGACGATTCCACCTCTACCAATCTTGTCATACTTTTCTGTTGCCATTTTTTTGATTTTCAGTTAATTAATCTTATTAAATCCAACGATGACTGATTTCTTTAAACCTCGTATCACGAGTGTAAATTTGGTTATTTTTTGTAAAATTCACAATGTGCCCTACTGCATTTCGGAATTCACCGACGCTGGTTTTCCATTCATGCGCAATTTCTTTCAATCGATCGTCAACAGTGAAGAATTGGTTGTTTTTTTCGAATAACAGAAACTCGTCAGTAAAATCAACCAAATCACCTAAATTGTTCTTCCAATCGTGAGCAATTTCCTTACCCAGTTCATTAAAAACAACATACTGATTGTTCTTAAACATTACGTCTGCAATCATTTTAGTAACCCTGATTCGTGACGGGAGCAACTTTTAGTTATTAGTAAAATAAAAAATGTTTCGGCAATTCATATACAGATTTCCTTAACCTAGCAGTTTGTTCATCATTTCAAAGACATTTTCATCTCTAATTCGTTGGAGTTGGCTTTCTATAAACTTCAACATCTTCCCGTTGACCATATCTCCTATTGTATTAGGTTTATCCCATCTCCACCACATACCATCTTCTCCCCACAAATATGTCCATCCAAATGGAAATTCATCAATAGGATTGTCATTCTGCCAAAATTTGTATCCACTATTTGAGTTTTGGCGAGTCAATGATACAAAACACATGCGATAGCCATCATCATTTGTGTGGCTCTTTACGCCAATTCTAAACTCAATATCCATAATTTGGGGATCGGAAATGTGAATCCAATTATTATTACTTACGGTTTTAACACCTTCATCACACTTAAAAGTATAGCCGAATGAAACACAGAGCTTCCGAATCTTTTCAATAAAGTTTTCCCGTATACGTTTATATATCTCATCTTTTTTATTTAAAATCGTAAGTGAGGTTTCTACATTATCATCTGATGTGAGTATGTCTAAAAATTTTTCATTGTTTGAAGTGTCCATAATTGAAAGTATATTTTTAAGGGTTGAAATATATTGACGAATTGTTTCTCTAACGATGGGATAAAGAGCAGATACCATCAAGCATTTGTCGAGCCACTTTAAAATATCATCTTTGTAACTAATGCAAGTAAAGTCAAATTTCTCATCTCCACAAGATTCTTTGCTTGGGGCATCTCCCTCTAACGTCAAGTAAAGTAACCTCACTTGCTCATCCTTTAAGTTTAGCTTTGCATAATGATTATACCGAGACATCTGCCTATCTTGATCACACGCATATATTTTATTCTCTATGATTATTGTCTGTTTGTTCTGGTCCTGAATAAACAAATCTATGCGTCCTCCAGTTTCTCCATCGTCAGAGATTGAACCAATAAAAAGTTCCACCTCAACTTTGGCCGTTTTTGTGTCAAAAATAAATTTATCATTGAAATGCATATTTAACACATCAAGGAATGCTTCCAAAAATTTGTCTCCTAATCCATGATCACCATTTGGATTGAGTAATTCGGCGATAAGCGCAGAATGCAGACGGACCTCAGAGGTTTGAAGACCTAGCACGCTAAAAACATTAAAATTGTCTCCACGTTTTCTCTTTTCTTCTTGAAGAGTTCTTTCCTCTACAATAATATTAGAAACAGCATGAAGCAATTGATTTAATTCATCCATATTTATTGTTTTTTTATTCAACTAACATATTTTTACACATGTCATTATCTTTCACAATAATCGGAAAGAGAATAAAATTCAATCATATTATAGTTTGACATTGTTCTTTTCCGCAAAATCAAGACATAGTTTCACTATTGTTTCAATATAATCATTCACTTTTAAACCTCGTGCCGTAAAATGCTTTGTGTGCAATAAAAGTCTTGGATGTTTACCAAGAACACAATGATAATTTATCCATTCCTTGTTTTTGTTGGTTTCTCTTCCATCATGAATAAAAGGAATGTTAAAAAGTTCGTCTAGCCTTATGCCATAATCCTTAACATAATGACCACAACACATGATGACAATTTGAAAGTTCTGAAAGAATGGATGAGGAAACAGTTCGTTTGTTCTTTTTTCAATAGATTTTTTGGTGTTTGTTTTATCTATCTGTTTCCGATTTGGTGCATTTTCTGCACTTAGATCAGTAACAAAACAATTCTGAAAAAAATCTATTATTGACGACTTGCGACATTTTAAAATTCCTTCAATTATTTTTTGATAATAATACCACGATCTTGAAGTACCACCATTCTTTGGCGAAGGGCTGTTTTTCTGTCCATAATAAGGATAAAAGGGATTATAATTTGGTCTATCTACCAAATCTTTACAAGGATTTTTATCGGGATCAAATGTGTGTAACCATTCATCCATTTGAGCATGTTCTTTTATTATTCTTTGCCATTGAATCTTGTTTTTTTTAATTTCAAGTTCTATCTGCTTGACCTCATCTTTTGGTATGGAAGGCTCACATGCTATAATTAAGATTTTTGAATTAGGATTACCACAACCAACTAAACATTCTTTACTTTTTACGGAAAGAAGATCAATAAAATCTTTTGAATACCTCATAATCTATCGTTTTTAATTATAACGGGACTTCTTTACCGACAACAAAACTGAAATTTGTTTGGAAGTCCTTTCGAATTATTCCCCAGTTGTGTGTTATATGATGATATTGCTGCCAACAGTCTTGGCTCAGTCCCATGTATTTTGTAACCCCCTTTTGAAATGCGGTTTAGCCATCCGCTCTTCATATAGGCATGCTGACCTCTGGCATCCAATCCATGGTCAGAAAGCCATGAGCCAAACAATATGGGGTCTCTTGGAGCAGTCTCTAATATATGTTGTTTTGTTGTTGCCATATTACTAATTTTTGCGAATTCGAAGACAAAATTATAGCAAAAATAAACTTTTTTACCCCTTAAGAACTTTTACAATATCATCATGGCAATCCAAGCACAAGCTTCCGCATCCGCCAGTGCGTGGTGGTGGTTCTCTAGAATGTAGTCGCAGGCTGCGGCAACGGTGTGGAGTTGGTGGTTCTCCAAATTCGGGAGCACACGGTGGGAGGCTCTGAGCGTGTCGTAGAACAGATAGTCGGGATAATCCATCTGGTAGGTGCGGAAGACCGCTTTCAGACAGCCCTCGTCGAACGGACTGTTGTGCGCTACGAGGGGGAGTCCTTTAATCATCGGTTCAATCTGCGCCCACACCTTGGGGAAGATGGGTGCCTCTTCCGTGTCCTCTTGGCAGAGTCCGTGGACCTGCGTACACCAATAGTTGTAGTAGTTCGGCTCGGGGTGGATGAGTGAGTAGAAGGAGTCCACAATCTTGCCGTTTCGTACGATGACGATGCCTACCGAGCAGACCGAAGAACGCTCACCGTTGGCTGTCTCAAAATCTATTGCTGCAAAGTCTCTCATTTTATTCTTGCTTATATTTGTTCCACATCAATTCTATTTTCTTTCCTATTTCTTTGCGAAGTTCAAGCGGCTCCAGCACCTCCATGCGCTCACCATTCCAAAGCAGTTCTTGCAGGAAGTCGAACGTGGGGCGGATTCTAAGCGAGAAGATACTATATTCCTCGTTTCTTTCAATCTCCTCTTGCGTCTCATGCAACTTTAGGTCTCGGATATAGTTGGCTTGCCATGCACTGACTTTCAGCTTCACCGTTTGGACCTTGACCGATTGGTCGGTGATGATTCCGAAACAATCCTCAAAAAAAGCTTCCGCATCCCAATCTTTAGACATCTCAAAGGTCTCTCCGGTTGTTTGGAGAGACAAGATGCGGTCAAACGCATAGATATGAGGCCCTTTCTCTTTGTAGGGAGAAGTGGCGCTGCGTGCCACTAGGTACCATCTTTGGCGAAATAGCTTCACGCAGTAGGGATCTACGTCGAACGTGTTGCTTTCTACCCATCCGTAGCCATGGTAGGTGATTCTTAGTCGAGTGTTTGTTTTCAAGGCCTCCATGACGGTGGAGAGGTGTTCCTGCCCGGAGGGGATCTCCTCCAAGAGGATACGGTTTTTGATTGTTTGGCTGTTCATCAGCAGGTTGCTGACAGAAAGCGTCTTTAATAGCCAGTTGCGTAGCGTATTGCGTTTGATATCCTCTTTATTTTCGATGTAGTAAGGGTAGTTTCCCTCCCGTTTGCATTCTATGTTCAAGTCGAATATCTCTTCTATGGCGTTTCTCCATTTGTGGAATGTCCGTTTGGCGATGGGCTTGTCGTCCATCTCTTGGTCGATCCACTTTTGGTTGATCTCTTCGAAAGTGATTTGTCCTGCCTTATAGATGGTATCGACCAACCAGACATATTTAATAATAAGATCTTTAACCATAAGCAATTCGTTTTGTTTATTTGCCCCAAAACTAAATAGAACATGTGAACAAACAAGGCACATGTTTGTTTTTTTGACTAAAAAGATGCTGTTTTTATCGTTTTAGCATTTAAGGAGAGGCGTATCCTCTTGCGTCATAGGAAGAGAAGGAACCGTTCCTCCTTTGTTTTCCTTAAATACCATTTCATGAATGGGTGGAGTTGGAAAGTCAAGGCTTTTTGAGGGCAGATGGCTACACATCTGAGACATCTTATGCAATGGTTGTCGGGATGGCCGTCATGCATGGATGAAATGGGACATTTTTGGGTACATAGTCCGCACTTTGTGCATTTTGCCGTTTGTATGATGTGTACGCCTAACCGATTCCGAAGGCTCGGAAGGAAGTTGGCAAAAGGGTTCTTTTGGTACGATGGAATGGCGATTTCTTGGGTTGAATCTATTTTTTCGAACAGGGGTTGCAATCGACCTACATCGAATAGGGGACCTTCTGAAAGGTAGGTGTGTCCTGTCGGGACGTAGGCCGCAGCGATTACTTTGCCATGGATGAGTAGTGAGGCCTCTTGGAGAACATTGCCGAACGACATCCGTCCGTAGGTGGCAATTAGGATGAACCGTTTGGCGTTGATATGCGGAAGGGAAACTCTGACCAGATCGGGCAGGTTTTGACTATAGACTGGAAAGAGTACGATGGCAAGTTCTTTTGCCTCCTCCATCTTCTTGTCGGGGAGAGGAGAGACCGAAATATTCAGTTGACCGGCAAAATAGTCGGCGATGGCACGAGTGTGTCCACTCCCTGAGAAACAATAGAGGCCTATTCCCATTTTTCGTCGATGAATTGGGTCATTATCTTACATTCCGGCACCTCTTCCAATGAAAATCCGAGGTGTGTCTTGATCTCTTGGATGGACTCCTCCTTGGAGAGTGATTTTGCTCCCGACGCCAAAGCCATCTCAAGGGCACTAAAAGGAATCAACTTGCTTTTGCATCGATAAAATCGGATGAATTGGGAATATTCCTTGCATTTCTCTATTTGACAACTGGTATGCAATCCTTTTGTGTTGTCGGGCAAGGAGACCCAGCCGCACTCTTTCTCGATCAACTCTTTTACCGATTTCCAATCGTAGGTCCCACCACTGATTTTGTCCAAGTCGATTTGTACAAAGGCCGGGATATGCCCTGTCCATGAGGATTTCCGAATGCTTCGTTTCAGGGGCTGTAGGATGGATGGAACTTGATGGATGGCATCTACAACATTTCCGATAAGGTCGTTTTTGTAGCCTGCCCACTTTTTCAAGATGGAATCTCCGTAGGCCAATTGCCTCATGGTCATCAGCGTGTGTAGTTGTCCCTTTTTAAGGGGAGGATGCAACGTCAGAATGCGACCGATATTTGTGATGAATTGGAGAATTTTATTTTCGGAAAAGGAGTAGGCCATCTTGGGCGCCAGGCCGTTGTAGTAGAGTCCGATGAGTTGGGAAGGCTCGTTTCCTGCGATGAAATAGGGAACTCGTTCTTCGACTAAGGTCGGGTAAAAAAGAACGTAGGCCAAGGAGGGGCAGGCGCACGTGTTGCCACTGAGTTCATACAACTTTTTGTAAATCGTTTGCATGTCGGCGTTGCTTACATATCGGTTGATAAACTCCACGGTTGAAAAGTGACGTTTGGCATTCTCTATGCTTTTTCGGGCATTGTCTGAAAGATAAGGAATTTCCCAGGTTAGGGCTAAGACTTTCAGTTTTTTCACCTTCGCCAGATAGTAGAGGAGGTATGTGGAGTCTTTCCCGCCCGTGTAGAAAAGGGCGACATCGAACCGGGATTTTTTTGCGTGAGGAATCTCCTCAATCAGAGGGACAACGCTTCTCAATTGTTGGGTGAGTTCTTTTGTCTGGCAGATGGGACATTCTCCCTTTTCATCGAATTCTAAGCCTGGAATCATGTAGGTGTTGGCGGCGCATCGGGTGCAGAACTGAGCCTCTTCGATTCGTTTCGGGTCTTCTTTCAATTGATCGACCGGAACGATTTCTTTCCCTAAAAGAGGAGTTAAAATGGCCATTTCATCGGGGGATAGAGCCTTAGGTAGCTGCCGAATCACCGCCAATTGCTTGTCTGATAACTGTATTTTGTTCTTCAATAAATTCTCCTTATTGCGGAGTCCGTAGTAGTAAAGATGCTTGCCTTCTATCTTCCAACGGTTTTGAAGCCTATATTCCATGTGGTCATTGTCATTTCATTATTTGCTCCATCAGCATCCTCAATTCGTCGCTAGGCTCCGCTCCTTTGGAGAGTAGGAAGTTGAAGTCTTTGTCTATCAGCATGAAGGATGGTACGTTTTTAAGTCCGAATGCCTTCTTTACCAAATCAGGTTCGTTTGCGTTTAGAAAGATCATTTTGTTTCTGAAATTGCTCTCCAAGGATTTGATCCGGTTGTTGTCGTCGAAGAGGAATACGTTGATGATTTCCATCCTGTCTTTGTATTGGTCCTTGAAGCGGGAGAGTACGGTCAAGTCTTTGTGTGTTTGGTCAATTCTCGAATTACAGAAGTTGATGTAGAGGTATTTCCCCTTGTACTCGGATAGCTTGTGTAGTTTTTCTTTCGTGTCTGTTCCTTCCAAGTCTGGTGCGGGGGAGCCCACCATATTGATGGAGGATTTTATGATGACGTGGGCGAGCAGCTCTCTGTTGCTGTCGGAGAGGATACCTCCGCCTAGTTTTCTCATCATGCCTACGATTTTGCTTTTGTCGTATATGTCGTTGTTGCTCAGGTCATAGAGGATTTTGATTCCGACCAACTCTTTCAGATTGGAGTCGGTGAGCCCGTATTGGTTGCTGAGCAAGGCGAAATACATTTTCACATTCTCCGTTTCGATGATTTTGTCGAATAGTGCGCTGATTTCCTCCTCGTCTCTTCTTCTGCGGACAAAATCGTCGAAAAGGCTGTTGAACAAATCCCAAAAAGCAGGGTTGTGTACATCCGCTCCCACTTTGTTGAATTGAGCGATGAGCGAATCTTGTTTGACTTTAGGGGCCAAGGAGAGCAGGAGCAGAAACCTGTATTCTTTGTATTGGAACTGGAAATCGTCGTCTAAATCGATGAAAATTCGTCTCAGGTCGGAGATGGAGGCTTGGACAGAATCAATTGGGGCGCCGTAGGTCATGTGTTTCACGGTGTAGAAGTCGAAGGCATCCTCAAACTCCATCATTTGGTAGTTGAATTCTCCCTTCTTGAACTCTTTGGCTTGTAGCAAGTAGTCGGCTGGCGTAAAGAAAGGATCCAACTTCATCGGGAGATTCCGCTCGCGGTAAGCAGGAAGGACGACTTCGTAGCTTTTCCCTGGTTGCAGATAGATAAAGCCATTGCAGACATCCATGGGGATGAATGCCTCCGTGACATCGTTTATGTTAATGCGGAAAGCGAAATTTCCGGCCGAATCGACCTCTGTCTCTGCGAGTGACCTCGTGTCGTTGATGATCCTGTCCGTGTAGGTCAAAAGGCTGAGCTTCTTCCCTGCGTAATCCTTTGCGGTGCCGAATAGTTTCGTCTCGGCGGCGTTTGCGCATAAAGTGCAGAGGATAAGGGCCAGGCACAAAATCATTCTCCTTTTCATTGAATCACATTTTTGTTATGATACAAATATAAGTCATTTTGTCAAAATTGTTTATAGGTGGGTTGGATAAAATGAAAATGAAGCTCATTTGGGGGCGTAAGATTGTGCAGTGGCCTATTAGGTAGGCGAGTCAGTTTCTGTTGATGTGGGCAGATATGGACTAAAATGAGAGAGGACGAGGCTCTTGATTCATTTTTACACGGTCTGAAATATGCGTGAGACAAAAAAAATTGCGAAATTTGCACCTTCAAGTGGGGCATAGGTCGGAAGGCCTTTCTCCCTATAGCTAAAATAGTTTTACGATGACATTCAAGTATGACGTTATTGTGGTGGGTGCGGGTCACGCTGGGTGCGAGGCTGCTGCCGCTGCTGCTAATTTAGGTTCAAAGACGGTGCTTATCACGATGGATATGCACAAAATCGCTCAGATGAGTTGCAATCCGGCGGTGGGTGGTATCGCCAAAGGACAGATTGTCCGTGAGATAGACGCCTTGGGAGGTTTCTGTGGTATTGTGACGGATCTAACCGCCATCCAGTTCCGTATGTTGAACCGTTCGAAGGGACCTGCTATGTGGAGCCCCCGCTCGCAAGCCGATCGACAGAAGTTTAGCGAGAAATGGCGTAACGTCCTTGAAAACACGGAGAACTTGAGCATCTGGCAGGATTTCGCCACGGAATTGATTGTGAAGGATGGCGCGGTTACAGGTGTCAAGGTGGGTATGGGTGCTATCTTCGAGGCCAAGTGCGTTGTCTTGACGGCTGGAACATTCTTGAGCGGTTTGATGCACTGCGGACGTGTGCAAGTGCGAGGCGGTCGTATCTCCGAGCCTGCTTCCTATGGGTTGACAGAACAGTTGAATGCTTTGGGTGTGCAGAGCGGCAGGATGAAGACGGGTACGCCTGTGAGAATAGATGGCCGTTCCATCGACTTTTCTGTGATGGCCAAGCAAGATGGGGAGGACGATTTCCATAAGTTCTCCTATCTCGATTTCCAACCTCGTCCACTCCAACAACGCAGTTGCTTCATTACCTATACGAATGAGCAGACCCATGATATTTTGCGGAAGGGGCTTCCTGATTCTCCTCTCTATAATGGACAAATCAAAAGTATCGGTCCCCGCTACTGCCCGAGCATTGAGACGAAGATTGTCACTTTTGCCGATAAGAATCAACATCAGCTATTTATCGAACCGGAGGGGGAAACAACGCAGGAGTACTATCTAAACGGCTTCTCCTCTTCTTTGCCGTTGGATATCCAGATGAATGCCTTGAAGACAATCCGAGGCTTGGAGAATGTGAGGATTTATCGTCCGGGTTATGCCATTGAGTATGACTATTTCGACCCTACTCAGTTGAAGCACAATTTGGAATCGAAGATAGTGAAAAACCTCTTCTTTGCTGGCCAGGTCAACGGTACGACAGGTTATGAAGAGGCTGGCGGACAAGGTATCATGGCGGGCATCAACGCCCACATCAATTGCCATGGTGGCGAGCCGTTTGTCTTGAACCGTGATGAGGCTTATATCGGCGTATTGATCGACGATTTGGTCACTAAAGGTGTGGACGAGCCTTACCGTATGTTTACCTCCCGTGCCGAATATCGTATCTTGTTGAGGCAGGACGATGCCGATGCCCGCTTGACGGAACGTTCCTATAAATTGGGCTTGGCACGCCAGGACCGAATGGATTTATATAAAGAAAAACGCGATTCCATCGAAAGATTGACAGAATTTATCCGTAACTATTCGGTGAAACCGGCCTACATCAACTCTTTCTTGGAGGCCAATGGCACGACACCGCTCTCCGGAGGATGTAAATTGGTGGATTTGGTGAACCGTCCACAGTTGACCATAGAGGGGTTGGCTACTGCAATTCCTGCGTTGAAATCGGAGATTTCTAAGATTAAGAATCGTCAGGGTGAGATTGTTGAGGCGGCAGAAATCCAAATCAAATACCAAGGTTATATAGAGAGGGAGACGATGATTGCCGAGAAACTTCATCGGTTGGAGAATATTAAAATTCAAGGTAAGTTCGATTATTCTACCCTCCATTCTATTTCTACGGAAGCTCGCCAAAAGTTGGAGCGTATTAATCCTGAAACGATAGGGCAGGCAAGCCGTATCCCAGGCATCTCCCCAAGCGACATCAACATTTTGTTGGTGCTGATGGGAAGGTAGGATGAACCGCCTCCTATTTTAAAAATGCGTCGTCTCTGACGGAAAGAATTTGTAAGAGTGACCTACGCAGACACATTTATAGCCCCGCCTTTCTAAGGTGGGGCATTTTAATGATTTAAGAAAGAATCACATATTTTGTCTCTTTTTCGTGCGCATCTCAAAAAAAACAGTATTTTTGTCAAATGTATGGTACGTTCCTTTTTCTCCTCGTTTATTTGGGTTTGGACTGGTATGTTGAAAAAGGCACGGTATTTGCTTTTGGTTTCATTACATAGTGACGGATATTAACTTTAATATAATAATACATGAAAAAAATTTTTACGATGATTGCCCTGGCGATGGCTTGTCTTCAGGGAAACGCATTTGATTACTCCAATCCTGCAAACAACAATTATGTTGCAGAATGGGGTAAATTGAAATTGGTGGGCAACCAATTGTCTTCCGAGTCTGGAGAACCTGTCCAATTGAGAGGTTGGAGTACACACGGTAAGAATTGGCAAGGAGGTTGCTTCGATGATAGAGGCGACTTCGAAATGATGAAGCAAAAAGGTGCTAACTTGGCTCGTATCGCCATGTACTTGAAAGAGGGTGGATACGAGGATATCAACTGGATGAAGCAGTGTATCGAGTGGACGAACAGCTTGGGTATGTACTGTATCGTTGACTGGCACATCCTTACGCCAGGAAACCCTAACGCTGGTGATTATAGCGGTGCTGAGAACTTCTTCCGTTCTATCTCCGGTTGGATTGTGGATAATAACTACAAGAACGTTATCTATGAGATTTGTAACGAGCCTAACATAGACGAGGAGGGTGACCCTTATCGTCCTGAGGTATGGGGTTGGGTCAAGAAATATGCGGATAAGATTCTCCCTGCTATCGCAGAGAAGGATAAGGACGCTGTTGTTGTCGTAGGTACTCCTCAATGGGACAAGGCTCTTTCTTTCCCAATGGAAGATCCTATCGATACTTACGGATTGAATGTAATGTACACATTCCACCACTATACTTGTGACCAACAATTCTTCTTGGGTATCCTTTCAGGTGCTGCTGCTTCCCTTCCAGTGTTCGTTACTGAGTGGGGTGTTTCAAAAGACGATGGTGGTGCTGACGGTCAAGTTTGTACGGGCGATGCTGACAAGATGTTGGCAGTTTGCAACGGTAAGAACCTTGGTAACCAAATCATCAGCTGGGCTAACTGGAGCTGGTCTGCAGACTCTCGTAGTTCTTCCGCTTTCTCCAGCTATCCTAACAGCATGAAGGAGTCTGGTCAATATGTTGAGTCTCAATTGAAGAAGGGTGACCAATTCCAAAAGTCAATCTCAACTCCATACGAGGATCCTCAAGTTTTCGATGGCGAGAATGACCTTATCCTCGCTCTTGAGAAGTATGACAAGGGTGGACAAAACGAGGCTTACTACGATTTCGATAGGGAAGACTGGTGGAATTGTAAGGCTTGTAACGCTGGTGACCTTGGTGAGAAAGGCTTCCGTCCAGGTGAGTATGTTGACGTAGGTTACACGGACAAGAATAACGTGGATAACTGCTACAAGAACTTGGGTTATATCGTAAATGGAGAGTGGGTTAAGTATACAATCGACGTTAAGCACGCTGGCGTTTACGAATTTGAACTTTATGCTTGTAATCATATAGACTACAATATCGTCGCTGTCTCTGTTGATGGCGAGAACGCATTGGTGAACGATAAGGAGGGTACTGACGAGACAGTTAGAGCCTTCTATTTGGATCAATGCAATGGTGGTACTACTGATGGTGGATATGATGATTGGGGTTGGGTAAAACCAGTTGCTTCTCCTGAGGCTGCTAGCAAATTTTCTAACACGAAGTTCTATATCAACTTCAAGAAGCCAGGTGAGCAAGTGCTTGGTTTGGCATTCTTGACTTCCAACTCTGGTTTGGGTGCTCTTAAGTTGATCGGTATTGATAGAACAGGCAATGCAAATGTTCCTGCTGAGGCAGTTTCCGTATGGCCTAACCCAGCAAACGGTTCATTCAACGTTTCTGTTGCAGAGACTTCTGAAGTGAAGGTTGCCAACGCACAAGGTGCTGTTGTTTACCTCCAAGAGGTAGAAGGAAATGCTACTGTAAACTTGCAAGCTGCTCCTGGTGTTTACTTCATCACTGTTTCTAACAACAGCGGTGTTGTCACTAAGAAGTTGATTGTAAAGTAATCAGAACCTAAAAATAACAAAGTACAGCCAAAATCGGGTAACCGGTTTTGGCTGCTTACGTAAAGATTGTTTAAATTAAAACACTTTTTGGGGTCATAAAATCATTTGTTTTTCTGCGTCCATGGAGCCATGAAGAGGCTCTATTATCTCCCCTTCAAGTTGGGCGTTTGGACGGTTCCTTAAAATGATTTTGAACCATAATTCTCAAATTGTTAATCAAATGAAACGAATTTTATCATCTCTTTTTTCCTTGTCGATGTCAGTGGCGGCATTTGCAGGGCTCTCCTACGATAATGCCTATTGGATTATCAAGGACGGAAGAATATCGGAAGGAATCAATTATGTTCCTTATTCTGATTTGGAAAATAAGGTTCCGTCTGAATTGGCGGATACGACGGTCGACGGTGAACCTGTTGTCGTATATAGACAGTTAAGTGCGAATTTCTTGGATGTGAGGTTGTCTCTTGAGACTCCATTGGATTTCTCCAAGAATTATGTGATGGTTTTTGAATATAAGATTCCGGCAAGCCATGCGGATACGCTTCTTATGCATGGTGAGCGACTTGATCATAAGCCTTTGTTTATCTTTGGTTTTGTCCCTACGGCTACTAAGTCGGACTTGGATCGAAATGCACCTCATAGTGATGTGGCTGTCTATGTCGATGGAAAGTGGGGAAAGACGGACGAGTGGGAGACGAACGTACAATATATGTATGTGCCTGAGCGTATTACGACGGCAGAGGCTATGTTCTTTACCTACGCTCGTGAGTATATCGCAGGTGACATGACGGAGTTCCCTTACATCAAGAACATGGCAATCGTTGCCCTTGACCAAGAGAAACCATTCTATGCAGAGAATTTCGACGGCTTCGGATTGGGTGAGTTCTATGACGAGAAGATTGCCCTCAAACCAAAGAAAGGTACGCGAGTTTTCAATGGCGGTGTAAACCCTGTTATCTCGGATGCTGATGTGGAATATGCATCCGACCAAGGTCGTCCAAGCTTGGTGGCTTTCCGTGACTTTATTCCAGATAGCCTTCGTGGCCAAGATGGTTCAGGTTATTATGATTGCGAGATCCAACATGGCTTGCAGATAGAGACTGATAGGCAGGATTCTGTTGTATTCCCTGGTATCGCTATTCCAGAGGGTTGCTCAAAATTCTACTCTTCTATGTTGATTAAGAAGCATAAGAACGAAAAGGGCTTGTGGCCTGACGCCGATTATTCCGAAGTGAAGGATTTGGATGTGCCAATCAAGTTGAAGTTCAGCACAGGCGAAATCGTGGATATCGCCGACGATCGAATCCCATTGCAATGGACGAAGTTCAAGAGCACGGTTGGCGTGCCTGCAGGTGCTACTTCCATGGATTTGATTTTCTATCCTTCTAAGATGGGTTACTTGGTGGATGAGATTCTCTTCTCCGCTGCTGAGTTTACGAGTGTTAAGGATTTCATGGCACAAAATCGTGCTTTCGAGGTAGAGGCTTATGTGGATGACAATGGCGAAATCGTTGTTTTGAATGGCGATTTGCAAGCTGTTTACAATTTGAACGGTCGTATCGCTTCTGAAGGCGATAAGATTGTTGTTATCCTTGTGAAGAATGCTGAGGGTCAATTCTCATCAAAACTTATGTTGAGAAAGTAATCAGTTCCTCTATAGGAAGATGCATAAAACGGCATTGCAGACCTTCTGCAATGCCGTTTTTTTTCGATGGATAGGGGTGTTTCTCCTACATTTGGGTTAGCACGACCGATTTGTCAAAGAAGGATCGGTAGGCATTGAGAATGTCTAATATCTCACCCCATTGGGAGGCTGTAAACTCCACATCGTTGATTTTCCAATCTACCGTTAACAAGAGTTTCCCCTCTTTCTCTTCTGCGCTTGATTTGAAAGCACCACAATGGTTGGATATGTCGCTTTGGAGGGAAGATAAGTTCTCTACCTTGTAACCCTTTGGGATTGTCAGGCTAATCTTGTAAACATCTTGGAATGTACTTTTTTGGAAAATGTCGTAGGTTCTCTTCTTTTTGAGGGTGGAGTAGTCCGCATCTTTTATGAGATGTCCTACGCTGATAATTTTGCAGTCGGCAGAATTCCTGATTAATTCTCCCACTTTCGTTGATGAACTGTATGTGAATCGAGGAGAATCGGCGAATAGGCCGTAGTCGTCTATTTTGTAGGATGTTATTGCTTTTACGTTGCTATAGAAGTAATTTTTAGCCTCCTCTTCGAATGCCTTTTTCTGGAGGTGAGGCTCTTGTTTGAAGTAAGCGAGGTATTGGTTGATAAGAGGTTGTGCCATCTTTCTCCTTTTGGCACATCTTTCAAAAGACTCTGTGATTCCGAAATGAGCACGCATGAGAGAGTCGTATTGTTGGATGCCGCCTAGTTTATCCCGGGTTGATTTCTTCTCGGATCCGAGAATGGAAACGACTCGGTTGATGTTGAGTGCGTTGGCATCTATGCTGTCTAATGTTGCCTCTATCGTATATTCAGTCAGGTTGCTCTCTGCTGGGGAGACTGGGATTTTATGTCTTTCCAGTTTGTCGTAGCTTTTGCATCTTCTGTAGTTGAATCCTTTCCTCTGAGCGTCGAAGAAGATTCCTTCCATGCCTTCATAGGAGGATGGCTGGTCGATGGCACATGACAGGTGGTAGTAGTTAGGATAGTAGAGGCTGCCGTCTTCGAGTTCCATCATGTAACAGAAATCCCCGTCAAAGAGCCTAGTATTCCATTCTCCGGCGTATCTGTCGTTTACTATGCCATACTTGCGGTTTATTTTTAAATCTTTGGTCAGATTGGAGAAATAGATCCAAAAAGAGTTGGAGTCGAAGGAGAATCCGAGGGTGTGCTTTGTCATGCACAGATAATTATATATCTCGTCAGTCTTTTGCTTTTCTGATAGTTCTGGGTGCTCCAAGAAATATCTTTTTAGGGCAGACCTTATGTCAACATAGATTCTCTTATAGGGATAACCGGGCAAAAGTTTGGAGTGGTAGAAGGAGAAACCATAAAATAAGTCGTCAATCTGTCTCTCTATAGCTCTCCTTTTCATGCGGTTGATGCTCCTATACTTGAAAGGTTTGTCGTCGCAGTTGTAGTTGGAGATGTAATAGTCGATTTTTAGGATTGGCCTTTCCCTATAAGGGGCGCTAAACGCTTCTTTCTCCCATTTGGCTATATCCGTAAGTTGAAAATCCAGACGTGCGTTGTTATCGTCTATGTTTGTTTCTTGGGCGTAGATTGAGTCGGGAAGCCAATACCAGGCATGGTATTGGGATGGCTGGGAAACTTTCCCGTGGAAACGATATTTTTGAATGGGTGCTATATCGTTGAGCGTATATTCAAATTGTCCATTGAAATCTTCTAATTCTTGATAGATGAAATAGTCCACAATGTCTCCTTTTTGTAGATTGGGGACGGCGATTTTTGATATGTTGTTTTGGTACTTCTTCTCTTTCAAGTTGGTACTGACTTTAACATAGTCGTTGGGGTTTAGTTCCACCAATGTTCCGTCTTGTTTATGTATGCGGATGCCTACGACGCTTTTTTGCGTTTGTGAGTAGTTCTTATATTCTATTTCGGAAAATGATTTGATGGAGCTGTTGTCGTTTATCTTCACCAAATAGCGGGATAGCTTCTTGGCTTTCTTAGGAGAGTGGTTGGCAAAGGTGATGACTTTATAATCTCCTAAGAATTCATCGTATCTTGCGATGATTATGATGGGTTCGTTTTGGTACTTCTCATCCACTGAATAGTCGTTGAATTCTGGCATGTCTGTCCTCGCCCATATCTCGTTGATTACCTTTTCCTCATTGAGAGGTCTTCTTTTGGCGTGAGCGGAAAGGACGAATGCCAAAGCGGCTATGATTACAATGTATTTTCTCATTTTCTTATCTTGTTTATGGGGACAGTGCCTCGTTTATTGTGTGTTTGTCTTATCTTATTTTCCCAACGCTACCATCTCCATATAAGCGGATTTCAGTTGGGCCAAGTCCTTGTTCCATTCGTTGAGTTCTTTTTCTTGAATGGTCGGGTCTTTGAGGGTTATGGCTCTTGAGTAGTAGAGTTTGTTCCCCTTTTGATTGTATTTTATTTCAAATTTGTACTTCTCCTTGTCTATCAGCAAGTTTTGTGGTAGATGCGTGATTTTATATCCTGTTGGAATCTCTAGTTCGCAGGAGTAGCTATCTACTGCTTTGTATGGGAAGACCAAATCGGTCTTGCGTTTCTCGGTGTCTAGAAATATGAACGTGCATTTGATATCCATGGAGACGTAATATTTCTTGTCTGTCTTGGTGAAAGATTCCATCGTGGAGAATGGGTATTCCACTATCGTTTCTTGATTGGAGGGTTGGATGCCGGTGATTTTTACTTGGTCGTTTTCTGCCGGTAGTCCTTTGAATCTTTTCTTATGTAGTGATTCTATAATGTCGGAATAATCGTCGTCGAAGTAGGTTAAGAATAGAATTTTGTCTTCTCCTCTTAGGATATTCTTAAAGGAACCTTCCAATCCTTTCTCTGTGATTTTCAAGGCAACGTGTATGCTGTCTAGATTATCGTGTGGCTGGACGTCTGGTATGCGGGATAGTTTCCCTTTGTATCCGTCCTCGAGTAATACGGGTCTGCCGGCGATAGAACTCGGATATTCTTTCATGGCGGCGTACTCCCAAGTGGCATCTAAGTAGATGGTGTCTGGGGGAAGGATGGCTGCACAGATGGCATGGTTATCCACGGCAATTGAAGGGGTGGAATAGTCGTAAGGAAGATCCTTGGTGCCCAACCAGACCATTCGTCCGTCGATGCCCTCACATTTCAGCATGTTCCGCAATAGGTTTGCCATGCCTTTGCAGTCTCCATATTTGTTGTCCATCACCATGCTGGCCGGTTGAGGCTTGAATCCTGCTAGGCCGTTCTCGAAAGCGATGTAGCGGATGTTTTTCTGTACCCATTGGTATAGGGTTGCCACTTTCTCGTAGTCGTCTTTGCATCCAGCTACGATTTTCTTTGTTTCTGAGCATAGATTGTCATTCTTTTCTTGGGCTTGTGCCAGCAGCATGTTGTACCATTGGTATTGGTCTGTGGTTGTGGCGAAAAGTTTGACTTCCCCCTTTTCGGGGAGCGTGGCGTGCTTGTAGGCAAATAGTATGCTTGGAAAAGCATAGAGAAAAGGTTGCGAGAACTTTTCCTCCTTGATGGGTTTCACATTTTCCATCGTGTACGTGTAGATCGTCTTATCCTTCTCTTGCTCAACAGTTTTCTTTACTTTGTCGTCGAAGTTGAACTCTTTGATTTCCATGTCCAACCAAGAGGGTATTTCTATCTTGATGGTGTGTTTCTTTATGAATATCGGTTCAGCAAAGACTACTTTTGCTAAATAGATAGCATCCTTGTAATCCCGCTCATATTCGAAGTAGGCTATTTCTCCTGTTTTGTTAAGATTTGTTACGCAGTTGCAGCTATTTAACCCATCGAAAAAGATGCCGTCGTTGCCGAAATTGGAAGAGAACGAGTGGGTTACTCGATCCTCCTTGATGTTCGTTATTTTTGAATTCTCTTCGTCGTAATTTATTTGGAATCTGTACTCATCGCCGTAGCCTCGGTTCATATAGCTTGTTTTTACCGTGTGCTTGGCGGATATGCCTGATACGCCTAATGTGTTTGGAGAGTAGGTTATTGTTTCGTTCTTTCCCGTGATGATGATATTGTCTTCGGGCTCAAGGAAATCTGAATATTGGTCTGACTGGTTGTTTTCTGCCTCTCCGTAGGCTGGTAGGAGCAAAAGAGATCCAATAAGAATTGCTCGGATGGTTGGGCTTAATCTAATTTCCATTCTCTATTTTATTTTTCTGCAAAAGTAGGAAAAATATTTATTATTGCAGGATTTCCTTTGAGAATGAATATGGTTTTTCGTTACGGATATATCGTGTTTTCTGAACCATAGTAGAGTAGGAGCGAACTCCGTCTCTACTATGGTGTATGCCATTGCCCCACAGCGTTCTATTCATGAGATGGGACAATCCTCTGCTATATGTTTATTCGTGGATGGTAGTTCCCTCGCCTTCTCCCAAATGATCGGCTTTGGTGATTACGACACGGCTGACTCCAGCGTGGATGGCATCAAACGAATTCTCCAATTTCGGAATCATTCCTCCTTGGATAATGCCGTCGGCGACATACTTCTCAAACATAGGGCGGGTAATTTCAGAAATGACGCTTTCATCGTCATTTTCGTCCCTTAGAACCCCCTTCTTCTCGAAGCAATAGACCAATGTCACCTCAAAATGTTTGGTCAACGCTTTGGCTGCCTCGGCGGCGATGGTGTCGGCGTTTGTGTTGAGCATGTGGCCCTTTTTGTCGTGCGTGAGAGGTGCCAAAACGGGTACAACCCCTTTGTGGATGAGGTCGGCCAAAAGGTCGGCATTCACCTCTTTCACGTCGCCCACGAAACCGTAGTCAACATCCTTTACCGGACGTTTGTCCGAACGCATGTAGTTCAAGTCTGCTCCGGTCAAACCGAGGGCATTCACATTCATGGATTGTAGGCGGGCTACGATGTTTTTGTTGACAAGTCCGGCATAGACCATGGTTACGACTTTCAAGGTCTCCTCGTCGGTGATGCGTCGTCCGTTTACCATTTGGCTTTCGATGCCTAATCGGGTTGCCATGGCTGTGGCGGAGCGCCCTCCTCCATGGACTAATACTTTCCTTCCTTCGATTTTGGAGAATCCTTCAAGGAGTTGGACTAGTGTGGCCTCTTCCTCTACGATTTTTCCTCCCACTTTGATGACTGTCAGTTTTTCCATCTATTTATTGTCTTTTGATTTGTTGTCAATCGTTTGTTTTCCCGATTAATCGGACTTTTTTTGTCTCGCCTTTCCTGTTGAGGCTTAGTATGTAGATGCCTGGGTGGTTGAGTCGGAAATCAACCAATTCATCGATAGAAAGGGCATCGGCAACCTTTCGTCCAGTCATATCGAAAATGGCCTCTATTTGGTCTCCTTGTTGGACGGACTCCTCTAAGCTTGTGTTGTTGCAAGGAGTTGCCCCTGTCTCTCCTCCTACGCAGCTACCGCACTCGTCTAAGTAGGCCAAGCCTCCCCAATCCCCATGGCAGTCTTGCTGACAGGTGGAGTTGGGTTCTATACCGGTTGTGCCGCCTGAACAGACGCCGCAATGGTCTATTTCTGCCTTTCCATCGACAACTCCGGCGCAATCTGTCGCTCCGCAGGCTATGGCTGGGAATTGTACGTTTGTGGAAATTTCGGTGTCGGCTTCATATACGACATCTTCAATGAGGAGTTCTTGCCCCTCGGTGTCGGTGATGCGGAAGGTGTAGGGACCTATTTTTGATTTGTCTTCGTCTATCCCACTTGGGGCAACGAAATAGTTGTACATTTCTCGATGGATAGGGTGGAAACTGCCGTCTTGTTTTCTGTACTCCACCTTTGCTATGCGGTGCCGGGTATTGTAGAATATCGCCTTGAAGTAGAATTGGCTTGAGCCTGCCGCAAAGCGGATTTTTATGTCCTTCTCTCCGTCGCAGGGTACGTATTGCCAGCGGATGGGTACTCTTCCGTCTTCCAGTTTGGCAATCATCTCAAAGGCTTCCGTGCTGAGGTCGATGTCGCCGAATTTGCATTCGGGACAGCGGTCCACTACTTGTACGGTGATTTCGCCAATAGGGCCGATGATGTGGACGCAACCTCCGCAGGCGCTGCTGCTGTCGTATTGGGCGTGGTTCATGGCACAATGGTAGAAGTCGTCCTCTTCGACGAAGATGCCGCAGTTGCCGCCATTGGTGCCGGCTATTCCTCCATATTGAGTACCTTCTCCAGTGAACCACTCCTCGTCGTTGCACGACGGAGTAGCTATTGGGGCGCAGAATGCCATGGCTATGCAACCGGCCAAGGATAGTATTGTTTTTTGTCTCATCATCGTCTATTTGGTTAAGGATCGGAACACATCCTCCATGCTTCGTTCTTGCTGCTTCATGGTAAGGATGATCCAATTGTTCTTTACTGCTGTGCGGAAAATGAGTTCCCGTATGTCTTCCGTGCTGTTGACGACGTAGGCGTTTTCTCCTACTTGCTTGACAGCTTCCACATTTCCTAGGTTGCTTATTATTTGAGGGTCTATCGCAGAAGAAAATTCGATGAAAAGGGATGAAACGGCATCGTTGTTTTCCGATACGATTTGACTCTCCTTCTCGTCGGCCACAATCTTTCCCTTGTTGATGATGATGACGCGTTCGCAGATGGCAGATACCTCTTGCATGATATGGGTCGATAGCATGACCGTCTTCTCTTTGCCGACCTCTTGGATGAGGTTGCGCACCTCGATGATTTGGTTGGGGTCGAGACCTGTAGTTGGTTCGTCTAGGATGAGGACTTCCGGATTGGGAATCAGAGCTTGTGCCAAACCAACGCGTTGTCGGTAGCCTTTGGAGAGCATGCCGATCTTTTTCTTGTATTCGCGGGTCAGTCCGGTCTTCTCTATCATCTCGTCGACTCGGCTGTTCGCCTGTGCTCCCAATTTATAGATGCCGGCCACGAAGCGGAGATACTCCTTGACGTACATGTCAGGATAGATGGGGTTGTGTTCGGGTAGGTAACCGATCTTTTTGTGCGATTCCAACGGATGTTTCCGCACGTCGATGCCACAAACTTCCACACTGCCTTGGTCTGCTTCGACATAGCCTGTGATGATTTTCATGGTGGTTGACTTCCCCGCACCATTATTGCCGAGGAATCCGACAATTTCTCCGTTTCCGATGGAAAAACTGAGATTGTCGAGCACTAGTTGTTTGCCGTAACTCTTGTAGAGATTCTTGATGGTTATGGACATACCTTGCTGAATTAAGAGTTATGAAATAAGAATTTATATGGGTTACTTCCGCCCAAAGTCGGCTGGGATTTCCCCCCATACGGTGGTCTCCCATTTGATGATTTGCGTCTGATAGCTGTTTTCGGCGAGCCATTTCTCTGCACGGGCAATCATGTCAAAGATAGGGGCATTTTTGGATGTTTGCACCAACTTTGTCTTGCATTTTTTGTGTTTTACCCAAGAAATGGCGTTGGCACTGTCGGAATAGATGGGTTGCTCGAACCCATGCTTCTTCATGTAGGCCAAACCGTGGACCAGTGCCAGAAACTCTCCGATGTTGTTCGTCCCTTGCTCGAAAGGCCCGACATGGAAGATTTGGGCACCGTTGCGGATGTAAACTCCACGGTACTCCATTTTGCCTGGATTTCCGCTGCAGGCGGCATCGACGGCGATGGCATCGGCGATGGGTTTCCCTATCGCTGGGTTGACAACCCTTTGGGAAGCTTTTGGAGCGTGTGTGTTGGGTTGGTAAGGTGCGGAAAAGGCGGCTACGGCCTCGTCTTCGTTTTCAAATCCCTTGAATTTGGCATTCGGATAGTTGAGCACCTGTTCCTTGCACTCTCCCCAATCCGTATAGATGCCGGGATTCCAACCGTCCCATACCACATAGTATTTCTTCTTTTGGGCCATTCTCTTGTCGATTATTGGTTGGAAATGTCCAATCCATCGAGCATTTCCATGTAGCGTTCGATGGCATTCCGTATCTCGTCCAGCTTGATATACTCATCGGCAGTGTGGGAACGAGCGGAGTCGCCCGGACCTATTTTCACGCTTCTGAAGTGCATCAAGGCTTGGTCGGACAGGGTAGGTGAGCCAAATTGGCTGATGCCCATCTCCGTACATTTTTTCACGATAGGGTGTTCTGGACTGATGCCCGATGAACGGAGACGGAAGGAACGAGCGGAGAGTTCACTCTCCATGTTCTCCTTCAAGATGTCGAAAATCTCCTCGTTGGTATAGCACTCGTTGGAACGGACGTCGATGACGAAGGTACATTTGTCAGGAATCACGTTGTGTTGCGTTCCTGCATGGACCATAGTGACGCTCATCTTCACCGGACCTAAAAGGTCGGAGACTTTGGGCAATTGCGTCTCTTTTATCCAAATTATATCTTTGATTGCCTTGTAGATAGCGTTGACTCCTTCGTTTCGGGCTGCATGTCCCGACTTGCCTATGGCGGTACAGTCTACCACCATCAATCCTTTTTCCGCTACGGCCAGTTGCATGCCTGTAGGCTCTCCTACTACGGCCAAGTCAATAGGGGGCATCTCCAAGAGAAGGCTCTCCATGCCGTTCTTGCCGGAGACTTCCTCCTCGGCTGAGGCGGCGAACATTAAGTTGTAGGGTTGCTCCTTCTCTGAAAGGAGGAAGAATACATAGAGCAGGGAGACCAGCGAAGCTCCAGCGTCGTTGCTGCCTAATCCGTAAAGGGTGCCGTCCACGATCTCCGGTTTGTGCGGGTCGTGTTTCCAGCCGGCAGTCGGCTTGACGGTGTCCATGTGGGAATTGAGCAGTAGGGTCGGCTTGCTGTCGCTGAATCCAGGAGCCATCATCCAAATGTTGTTGAAGTGGCGTTTGGTCTCATATCCCATGGCGCAGATCCTGCTTTCGAGGAAATCGGCCAATTCGCCCTCTTCACGGCTGTAGGAAGGCGTGGCGATGAGCGTCTTCAACAATTCTATCGCATCTTCTTGAGCTTGTCTAATATCCATAAGTCCATCAATTTTTTCTGTTTGCAAAGATAAGAAAAGGGAGCAAGAAATAATAGTCTGCTTAGTCGTTCGCTTAAAACTTTGTATTTTTGTCTCGATTTTAGACCCTTTCGGAAATGAATTTAGACAGAGAAAACGACATGGTGGCGTTGGTGCGTACACGGATGCCCTACGGGAAATATAAGGATTGCCGGATTTGTGATTTACCCGAACACTATTTGGTGTGGTATCGCCAGAAGGGTTTTCCGGCAGGAAAATTGGGCAAACTGATGGGGTTGATGTATGAGATTCAACTCAATGGGTTGGAGTATCTGCTGAGGCCGCTTAAGGAGATGGAGCGATAGAGACCTTGAATAGGAGGAAGACTCTTTTGTCCCCCTCCTCATGGATTGATTTCCTTATTTGCTGAAATCCAACTCTTCTGTTACCTTGAATGTTTTACCTCCTGTCACGAAAGTAAAGGTGATGTGATGTACTTTTGACAAGGAAGGCATTGGAAACTTGAGAAGGAAGGGCTTTGCTTCCCACAAATAGTAATCTTCTGCCAGGAATTTTGACAATGGCTTTTCTATGTAATAACTGCGGCCATCATAGTATTCATTATATCTATGATCTTCAGGATAGCCGTGTAAAACGAAGCATCCGAACACAGAGCCTTCAAACACGACAATGTCAGACAAATCAGATCCAGCGATATGATTCGCATTGTAGTCGGCATCAGAAACAATGGAAATGGAGTCAATAGGATTTGCTAATGCCTTGTTCCCTCCTATATAAATTTCTTTATTGTAGGTTGTGTCAGCATACCGAATCATCAAGGAGTCGAATATGCGTTCTTTTTCTTCACATCCAGCCAAATGATAGGACGGACTTATTGCGCAGTCTGTTCCGTGTAAATTCAGTGAAACTGTTATTGTGTCAGACTCTTTTTCGTGATAAATGAGTTCTAATGTGTCGGGAAAATAGTAGTGGGTGACAAATGATTTCGAAAGAAAGCTTTCATTCTTTCCGTCATCTTCTCCGCAACTCCAATTGGTTACTAGTGCTATTATAAATGACAATACTAACATTGCCTTTTTTGTTGTTGCCTTTCTCATGATTAGTCCGCTAATATTAAAATCTCTTGTTCTTGGCAAGATTACACATTATTTGCTGGTGTTTTCGTTTATAACTTCCCATTCTTCAGGTATGTAGTCATTCCCATATAGCTTTGCTAATTTATTAGGACAGACGAAAGTGCCGTTTTCTGCTACATGTCTAACCCATGAAAAGTTACCTGTTCCCCAGTCCGTAAATGCGACTTTTATGTATGCAAGGTTCGAGCACCCTTCAAACATTTTGTCGTAGCAATCACTTGCTAATGTAGTGGCTGGCAGTTCTGGTGCCTGAGAGAGGCTTGTACACCAACTGAACATTTCCTCGTAGCAGCCTTTTGCTAATTGTGTTGCTGGCAGTTCCGGTGCTTGTGTCAAACTGGAGCACCCTTCAAACATTGCGAGGTAGCACTTTTCTGCCAATGTTTTAGCTGGCAATTTCGGAGCCTGTGTTAGACCGGAGCATTCTCCAAACATTGCGATGTAGCACCTTTCTGCCAAAGTTGTCGCTGGCAGTTCCGGCGCTTGTGCCAAACTAGTGCACCAACGAAACATACCAAAGTAACACTTTTTTGCCAATGTTGTTGCTGGCAATTCTGGCGCTTTTGTTAGGCTGGAGCACTCGTTAAACATATCTCCGTAGCACTCTTCTGCCAATGTTGTGGCTGGCAGTTCCGGTGCCTGAGTGAGGCTTGTACACTTACTGAACATAAGCATATAGCAACTATCTGCCAATGTCTTAGCCGGCAATTTCGGTGCCTGTGTCAAATTAGAACATTGGTCAAACATCCTCACACAACATCCATTTGCTAATGTTTTAGCTGTAAGTTCTGGCGCCTGTGTCAAATTGTCACATCCGCAAAACATTGCGAGGTAGCAGCTTTCTGCCAATGTCGTAGCCGGCAGTTTTGGTGCCCGAGTGAGGCTTGTACACCAGCTGAACATATTGGCATAACAACTTAGTGCTAATTGTGTTGCTGGCAGTTCCGGTGCTTTTGTCAGGCTGGAGCATCCGCTAAACATATTGGCGTAGCAACTTTGGGCTAATGTTTTAGCTGGCAATTTTGGCGCCTGTGTCAGACTAGAACAATGGTCAAACATCTCATAGTAGCATTCTTCAGCCAAAGTTGTCGCTGGCAGTTCTGGTGCTTGAGTGAGCAAGAGACAAAAACTGAACATGTTGTTGTAACAACCTTTTGCCAATGTTTTAGCTGGCAGTTTTGGCGTTTGTTTCAGACAGACGCATCCGTGGAACATGCTTTGGTAGCAACTATCAGCCAATGTCTTAGCTGGCAGTTCTGGTGCCTGTGTCAAAAGGAGGCATTGCCTGAACATGCCTTTGTAGCACCCTGGGGCCAATGTTGTGGCCGGTAGTTTTGGGGCTTTTGTCAAGCTGGAGCATCCGCTGAACATATACATATAACAACTATCTGCCAATGTCGTAGCCGGCAATTTCGGTGCCTGCTTCAGATTTGAACATTGGTCAAACATCCTTGCACAACATCCATTGGCTAATGTTTTAGCTGTAAGTTCTGGCGCCTCTGTCAAACTGGAACATTCGTAAAACATCTCTTTGTAGCAGCTTTCTGCCAATGTCGTAGCTGGCAGTTCCGGTGCCTGAGTGAGGCTTTCACATCCGCTGAACATACCGGTATAACAACTTCGTGCTAATTGTGTTGCTGGCAGTTCTGGCGCTTGCGTCAGATAGGCGCATTTCTTAAACATATTGGCATAGCAACTATCTGCTAATGTTTTAGCTGGCAATTTCGGCGCTTGTGTCAGACCGGTGCATTCTTCAAACATCTCATAGTAGCAATTCTCAGCCAAGGTTGTCGCTGGCAATTCTGGTGCTTGAGTCAGCTCGGTACAAGAACTGAACATATTGCTGTAGCAACCTTTGGCCAAAGTTGTCGCTGGCAGTTTTGGTGCTTGTGTCAGCTCGCTACATTTGTAAAACATTCTATTGTAACAGCCTTCTGCTAATGTCGTGGCTGGCAGTTCCGGTGCTTCTGTCAGATGGATGCAATCGTGAAACATCTCCTTGTAGCAACTATCTGCTAAAGTTGTCGCTGGCAGTTTTGGTGCTTCTGTCAACTCGAAACACCAACTGAACATATTTTTGTAGCACATATCTGCCAATGTCGTAGCCGGCAGTTTTGGTGCTTGAAACAACGCGAGGCACCCGCTAAACATACTTTGGTAGCAACCTTTTGCCAAAGTTGTCGCTGGCAATTCCGGCGCCTGTCTTAAATTGTTACATCCATTAAACATTGCACCGTAGCACCCTTCTTTCAAAGTTGTCGCTGGCAGTTCCGGTGCTTTTGTCAGATCGTTACAATATTGGAACAGTTTATAAAAACAATAGGCGTATGGAATGGTTTTCGCTTCCCCTTTCCCGTCAACTAAACTCATCACACTTCCGCTGGCTGCAATTGATCCCTCCATTATGAAGGAGGAATAATTATTCTCTGTTGGTAAACTGTCTGGCTTCCCTCCTTTCAGTAGCGCTCGCTCTCCTTTATCCAAATAGACGGGCTCGTTTGTTAGTCGCTTCCAGGTCTTACCATTGTTTAAAGAGTAAAAGATGTTTGATTTCGTGTTGTGGTCCTCTATATAGAACTCCGAGTTGTCTTCTCTGGCTGTAAAGGTGAGATAGTTGGCAGCTGATAATGTACAATTGGCCATAAGTTGAAGGCACAATAAAATGATGAGTTTCTTCATGTTGCTTTTGTCCGATTTTAATAACATTAGGTGACCTCTATAAATTCACTTTATCGAATTGTTTAGGCTGTAGAGGTCACGTTTTACAGCCCAAACAATTACTATGATGCAAAAGTAAAGTAATTAGTCCAAATTACCCCCCCCATTTTTATGTTTTACAACATAAAC